>CAOJSG010000034.1 GCA_948442615.1 uncultured Alistipes sp. | reverse complement strand
TGAACGCCGCGGCCGAGAGCATGTGCACCTCGTCGATGATGAAGACCGAGTAGCGTCCCACCTGCGGGATGATGCGCACCTGTTCGATCAGCGTGCGGATGTCCTCCACGGAGTTGTTCGACGCGGCGTCGAGCTCGTGGATGTTGAGCGAGCGCCCCTCGTTGAACGAACGGCACGATTCGCAGGCGTTGCACGCCTCGGCCCCTTCGGGCGACAGGCAGTTGATCGCCTTGGCGAAGATGCGGGCGCAGGTGGTCTTGCCCACGCCGCGCGGGCCGCAGAAGAGATAGGCGTGCGCCAGTTGCCCCCGCTCGATGGCGTTCTGCAGGGTCGATGTGATATGCTGCTGCCCGACGACCGATCGGAAGGTCGCGGGCCGGTATTTGCGTGCGCTGACGATGAATTCGCTCATGGTAGCGCAAAGATACGTTTTATGAATCAAAAAGTGAAAATTCGGGGTCGAAAATCGCGCCGCGGCGCCCGAAAGTCCCCGGAAAGTCCCTGCGGGGCGCCGCAGCCGCTCCTGTCACGGCTGCCGCCGCTGTCACGGCCGGCGGGACAGAATGGCGGTCGCGTGTCAGTCGGCGGGTGACAGGATGCCCCGGCGGCTGACACGATGGCGCACCGGCACGGGTTGGCAGGCCTTTTGCGGAATTCCCGGCCGAAAGACGAAAATCACTGAAGTATGAACATCAACAGTTTGACCATCAAGGCGCAGGAGGCGTTGCAGACGGCGTTCTCCCTGGCGCAGGAGCGGGGACAGCAGGCTGTCGAGCCGCTCCACATCCTCGCGGCGCTCGTCCGCGAAGACGATTCGCTGCCGGCCTTTCTGCTGGGCCGTGCGGGCGTCGACGTGCGCAGCCTGCGCGACGGCGTGCGGCGGGCCGTGGAGGCGCTGCCGCGCGTGACGGGCGGCGCGGGCGAGCAGTTCTTCTCGTCCGACGCGTCGAAGGTCGTGCAGCGGGCCGTGGATTTCACCAAGAAGTTCAACGACAAATACGCATCGGTCGAACACCTGCTGCTCGGCACGCTCGCCGAGCGGGGCGCGGCCTCCGATCTGCTCAAGCGGGCCGGCGCCGCCGAAAAGGAGCTGCTGGAGGCCATCCGGACCTTCCGCAAGGGGGCGACCGTCGATTCGCAGACGTCCGAACAGCAGTTCGACGCGCTGGGCAAGTATGCGATCAATCTCAACGAGCAGGCCCGCAGCGGCAAGCTCGATCCGGTGATCGGCCGCGACGAGGAGATCCGCCGCGTGCTGCAGATCCTCTCGCGCCGCACGAAGAACAACCCCATCCTGGTGGGCGAGGCCGGCGTCGGCAAGACGGCCATCGCCGAGGGCATCGCCCGCCGGATCATCGACGGCGACGTGCCCGAAAATCTGAAGTCGAAGTCGATCTATTCGCTCGACATGGGCGCGCTCATCGCCGGGGCGAAGTACCAGGGCGAGTTCGAGGAGCGGCTGAAAGCCGTCGTGCAGGAGGTCGTCGCCAGCGACGGCGAGATCCTGCTCTTCATCGACGAGATCCACACGCTCGTGGGCGCCGGCAAGTCGTCGGGGGCGATGGATGCCGCCAACATCCTCAAGCCGGCGCTGGCCCGCGGCGAGCTGCGGACGATCGGCGCCACGACGCTAGACGAGTTCCAGAAGTATTTCGAGCAGGACAAGGCGCTCGAGCGGCGGTTCCAGAAGGTGATGGTCGACGAGCCGTCGCAGGAGGACGCCGTGTCGATCCTGCGCGGACTGAAGGAGCGCTACGAGAACCACCATCAGGTGCGCATCAAGGACGAGGCAATCGTGGCGGCCGTCGAACTTTCGACGCGTTACATCACCTCGCGCTACCTGCCCGACAAGGCCATCGACCTGGTGGACGAGGCGGCGTCGCATCTGCGGCTCGAGATGAATTCGGTGCCCGAGGAGATCGACAACCTCGACCGCCGCGTGCGTCAGCTGGAGATCGAACGCGAGGCGATCCGCCGCGAGAAGGACGAGGAGCGCGTGGACCATCTGACCCGCGAGATCGAGGAGCTGAAGGCCCGGGATGCCGCCATGCGGGCCAAGTGGCAGGGCCAGCGCGATCTGCTGCGCAAGATCCAGACCAACAAGGAGCAGATCGAACGGCTCGACGTGGAGGCCCGCCAGGCCGAACGCGAGGGCGACTACGGCCGGGTGGCCGAGATCCGCTACGGCCGGATCCGCGAGGCCGAGAAGCAGATCGAGGCCCTGCAGGAGGAGTACCGGCTCGCTTCGGCGAACGGATCGATGATCAAGGAGGAGGTCGACGCGCAGGACGTGGCCGAAGTCGTTTCGCGGTGGACGGGGATTCCGGTGCAGCGCATGCTGGCCTCCGAGCGGGAGAAGCTGCTGCACATGGAGACCGAACTGCACAAGCGCGTCGTGGGGCAGGACGCGGCGATCGCGGCCATATCGGATGCCGTGCGCCGTTCGCGGGCCGGGCTCAACGATCCGCGCAAGCCCATCGGGTCGTTCATCTTCCTCGGCACGACGGGCGTCGGCAAGACCGAGCTGGCCAAGGCGCTGGCCGAATTCCTCTTCAACGACGACAACATGCTGACCCGTATCGACATGAGCGAATACCAGGAGCGGCACAGCGTGTCGCGGCTGGTGGGGGCGCCTCCGGGATACGTCGGCTACGACGAGGGCGGGCAGCTCACCGAAGCCGTGCGGCGCAAGCCCTATTCGGTCGTGCTGCTGGACGAGATCGAGAAGGCCCATCCCGACGTGTTCAACATCCTGTTGCAGGTGCTCGACGACGGACGGCTCACGGACAACAAGGGCCGCACGGTCGACTTCCGCAACACGATCGTCATCATGACCTCGAACATGGGCGCCTCGCTGATCCAGGAGCGTTTCGCGGCGGCGATGGAGGGGAACCGGCTGCCGTCGGAGCTGGTCGAGCGGACGCGGCAGGAGGTGATCGATCTGCTGAAGCAGCAGCTCAAGCCCGAATTCCTGAACCGTGTCGACGAGATCTTGATGTTCGAGCCGCTCACCCGGAGCGACATCGAGCGGATCGTGGATATTCAGATGCAGATCGTGCGGCGGATGCTCGCGTCGAACGGCGTCGAGCTGGAGTACACGCCCGCGGCGCGCGAGTGGATCGCGACGGCGGGATTCGACCCGCTTTACGGCGCACGGCCCGTGAAGCGTACGATCCAGCGCAGCATCGTCAACGACCTTTCGAAGCGCATCCTCGCGGGCGAGGTCGACCGGAACCGGCCGATCTCCATCGATGCCGGCGCCGGAGGGCTGACCTTCTCGAACTGACCGGGCCGGTGTGCCGGACGCGGGCTTCCCGAGAGGGGAGGCCCGGACGACCGGCGGCCCCCGCAATGACGAACCGCCCCTGCCGGAAAGAGCTCCGGCAGGGGCGGTTGCGTTCGGGCGGTTGCGTTCGGGCGGTTGCGTTCGGGCGGTTGCGTTCGGGCGGTTGCGGATGCGCCGGGCGGGCGGCGAGCGGCACGGCGACGTAGGCGCCCCAGCCGCCCTCGTTGTCCGGGTCGCCGTCCCAGCGGGTCGTGCGGTCGGCCGCGGCTTGTCGCGCCGGGCCCGTCAGCGGAGGTATTTGGCGAAGAACGACCAGACGGCCTCCGGGGTGTCGACGCCCGTCTCCCGCCAGGAGTGTTTCCCGCCTATGGTTTCGTAGAGCCACACTTCGCATCCGTCGATGCCGTCCGTGCTGCGGTGCGCGACGACCTGCAGCCCCTCGGGCCGGTCGATCGGCAGCGTGTCCCGCTCCATCCGCGTGCAGCGGGCCTTTGCGGCCCAGTAGCGGGCGGCGAGCGGCACGGCGACGTAGGCGCCCCAGCCGCCCTCGTTGTCCGGGTCGCCGTCCCAGCGGGTCGTGCGGTCGGCCGTGCCGTGGATCTCGAGCAGCGGCACGGGGGTCGCCGAACGGTCGGTGCGCATGTCTCCGACCGACATGAACCCCGCTACGGAGGCCAGCGCGGCGAAGAGCTTCGGACGCCGCGAGGCGACGACGTAGCAGAAATCCCCGCCGTTGGACATGCCCGTGCAGAAGACGTTGCGGCGGCTCAGGCCGTAGCGCCGCTGCAGGTGGCGGACCAGCCGCTCGACGAAGGCCACGTCGTCGGGCATGTTCCCCTGCGTGGGGTAGCCGACGTTCCAGCCGCGTTTGCCGCGTTCGTCCGGAGCCCCCTCCGGGTAGCAGACAGCGAAGCCGTGGCGGTCGGCCGCTTCGTTCAGACCGTAGCGGGCCGGGTCGTTCCGGCCTCCGTAGCCGTGCAGGAACACGACGAGCGGTGCGCCCGCAGGCAGCCCCTCCGGCCGGTAGAGGATGTAGCTGCGTTCGGCGCCCTCGGAC
Organism: uncultured Alistipes sp.; assembly: GCA_948442615.1. GTDB lineage: Bacteria > Bacteroidota > Bacteroidia > Bacteroidales > Rikenellaceae > Alistipes. The sequence goes on along the minus strand of CAOJSG010000034.1, from coordinate 18,148 downwards.
CGGAGCGAGCCGTGCGTGGTTTGTGCGAGGGCGGAGTGTGCGGCGGCGAGCAGCAGGCCCGTCAGCGCCGCGATGCGTAGGTAGGTATTCATAGCGGTCGGGTTGTCAGAGTCCTTTTCGTGCCAGCGCCCAGGCCAGCGCGTTGTAGCCCCGCAGGGCGGCGCCGCGCCAGGCGGCGGGCAGGGCGTTCAGCAGGCGCAGCTTGCGCAGCGTCCGGCGGCTGCGGCGCGTGAAGGCGAAGAACCGGGCGGTGCGCGCCGCCTCTTCGGTGCCGCCCTTCGCGCTCACGACCAGCGCCTTGCCCAGGGCTGCCCGGGCGATGTATTCGCGTTCGTCCTCGGGGGCCGCGGGGTCGTAGAGCGTTTCGAACGAGAAGGCGGTCCGCTCGGGGGTGTAGATCGTCGACGAGCGGTTCTGGGCCGTCCGCGTGTATTCGACCAGCCGCGCCGTCGAGCAGCAGACGGGGGCGCGGCGGGCGACGAGGGTCCAGAGATACTGGTCCTCGCCCATCTTCATTCCCTCGGGGAATCCGCCGACCTCGAGTGCGAGCGCCCGGTCGAGCGTCGTGGCGGAGGGGATCAGCACGTAGCGCGCGAGCGATTCGCGGAAGAAGTCGACGAGGCCCCCTTCGGCGGGCGTCGCGGCCGGCATGAGCCGTTCGCCGGTCCGGATGTCGAAAGCCGTGGCGTAGGCTCCGCAGCCGGGATGGGCGGCTATCATCCGCGCGATTTCGGCCAGGTAGCCCGGGCGCCACAGGTCGTCGCCATCGAGCAGCGCCACCCAGCGGCCCCGGGCTTCGGCGATGGCCCGGTTGCGGGCGGCGCTCACCCCCGCGTTCGGCTGGCGGATGAGGCGGATCGTGCCGTGCGGGTCTTCGGCCGCGATTGCGGCGACGATCGCGGCGCTGCGGTCGGTCGATCCGTCGTCCACGACCAGGATCTCGCGGGGCCGCAGGGTCTGGGCCAGCGCCGAGCGGAGCGTGCGGGCGATCTCGCGCTCCTTGTCGTAGAGCGGCACGACGACCGAAATGTCAGCGTTCATAGCTCGATTTTTCGGGTAAAAGACGGTCGAAAGCCGTGCGGAGCCGCTCGCATACCCGCTCGAAATCGGCGATCTGCGGGCTGTCGTGCAGGCAGATCATGCGGCAGCGGGCCTCTTCGATCGTGCGGGCCACGGCGTCGGCCGTCGTGTCGTCGGGCGTCATCGTGCGGCAGTCGCCGAGGCTGCGGGGCATGAATTCGCCCCGGCAGAGCATGTCGTAGCGGACGAGCCGGTGCGAATGGTCCGTCGGCGTGCGGAAGCGGTTGCGGCACGAGGCGTCCAGCTCTGCGTCCCACAGCTCCCAGGCCCGGGCGAAGCGGCTGCGCAGGTAGGGCTGGGGCATGTGCGGGTCGTAGATGCCCGGAAAGGCGCTCCACGGCATCAGCAGCAGGCTCTTCAGCAGCTCGCCGGCGCCGTAGCGAAGCGAGAACCACTTGCCCGGATGGCGCCGGACGGCGTCGTTCTTGCGGTGCGCGGCGTTGATGAGCGTCAGGTCGTTGAAGACGATGTGCGCCACCGGCGAGGGCTGCACGATGCTCAGCCGCGCCATGTCGCACGGCAGGCCGCGGCGGAAAAAGTCCTCGGGCCGGCAGGGGCGCAGCAGGAACGTGTCGTCGTTGAACAGCACGAACCGTTCGGCCAGCCCCTTGATGCGGTGGAGGTTCAGTTCGATCGTGTTCGAATTGAAGGTGGGCAGGTACGCTGCCGGAATGTAGTCGCCGTGCCGGACCACGTGCAGCTTGGGATGCGCCGTGTCGAGCCAGGCGGGCAGGTGGCCCCAGGTGATGAAATGGATGCGCCGCACCCACGGGGCGAAGCGCTCGACGGCGCGGAACCAGTACTGCAGGTTCCGCCAGTCGCGGTAGCGGATCGGCGAGGCGTCCTCGTGCGCGGCGTGTTTCGCGGCGCGGAACTCCCGCTGCCAGGCGGGGTCGTCGCCGTCCACCCACAGCAGGACGAAATCGATGGGTTCGGTCGGAGTCATCGCGTGTCGTATTCGTTGTGCGGGGCGGTCACTGCACCAGCAGGTTGCAGCCCCGTATGTCGCTGCGGTCGATACGCCCTTCGATCGTGAAGCTGCCGTCGGCGAAGAGCGTGCCCGAGTCGTCGGTCTGGATGAAGGCGCAGGACGACCGGTTGGCCAGGTCGACGACGTTGATGCCGCCCCGCGTGCCGGGGGCGTGCAGGTCGAACGGGTCGTTGATGTCGCGCACGACGATGTGCATCCACGACGGGCAGCGGAAGCGGTTGCCTCCCTGCGAGTAGGCCTGCGACGTCAGTTCGGCCATGCCGTACTCCGAGTGGATCGCCTCCACGCCGAACGCTCCGCACAGCAGGCGGTGGAACTCCTCCTTGGGCAGCTCCCTGCGGTGCCCTTTCATGCCGCCCGTCTCCATGACGATCGTGTCGCGGAGCTTCGGGGCGTGGCGTTCGGCCAGGTCCCAGAGGGCGTAGCTCACGCCGAGCAGGATCTTCGGCTTGGGATCGGCCCGCATGTCGTCGAGCAGCCGTTCGTAGTCGTCGAGGTAGAAGCCGCCCGATCCGCAGTCGCCGATCAGCCGGTCGGCCATGTAGACCAGCGACGACCCTTCGCGTTCGAGATACGAGGGCAGCAGCCCGTAGAGGCTCCATCGCGCGGGATCGCCGTAGAAGGTGCGGAACGCGGCGCGGAAGGTCTGTTCGTACCAGGCGAGCGACTGCATGGGATGGCGCGAGGGGGTCATGCCGGTGGTCGCCGACGAGGTGAAGACGGCCTCGGGCGCCCGGTCGCCGCAGTAGACCTCGCGGCTTTTGAAGAGCCGGATGGGCAGAAACGGGATCTCGCGCAGCGACCCGACCTGCGCGGGCCGGACGCCGATGCGGTCGAGGTACTCGCGGTAGGGGGCGCATCGCGCGGCCTGGAACCGGAACGTCTCCAGCGCGGCCCGTTCGAAGGCGGCGTCGGTGTCGATGCGGAAAATATCGTCGGGAGCGAACATCTATGCAAAGATAACGAAAATCGGAAAGAATACCTTGCATTCGCCCGCGGAATTTCTCCGGGGTTCGCCGCAGGCGGATCCGGGCCGAGGGCGCGGCGGGCGGATTTCCCTTTCGGACCTCGCGGCTTTCGGACCCGGGCCGGAGCGAAACCCGGCCGAATTCATCCGGTCCGGGCTGAACCGCTCCGAACTGTCCCGAAACGAAAAATCCGTAACCGGGCGCCTTTTTCCGGCGCCCGGTTACGGATCGCTATTGCGGCTCGCGGGACTACTTCTTCGTCTTCGGCGCGAGCATCATGTTCATCTTCTTGCCTTCGAGCTTGGGCATCATCTCCACCTTGGCCACCTCCTCCAGGTCGGTGGCGAAGCGCAGCAGCAGGATTTCGCCCTGCTCCTTGAAGACGATCGCACGGCCGCGGAAAAAGACATAGGCCTTGACCTTCGCACCCTCCTTCAGGAAGTTGGCGGCGTGCTTGAGCTTGAAGTTGTAGTCGTGGTCGTCGGTCTGCGGACCGAAGCGGATCTCCTTCACCACGACCTTCGTCTGATTGGCCTTCAGCTCTTTGGCCTTCTTCTTCTGCTGGTAGAGGAACTTCTGGTAGTCGGCGATGCGGCACACGGGAGGATCGGCCTTGGGCGAAATCTCGATCAGGTCGAGCTCCATCTCGTCGGCGAGCCGGAGCGCCTCGCGGATGGGCATCACGCGCGGTTGCTCGATGTTGTCGCCCACCACGCGCACCTCGGGTACCGTGATGCGTTCGTTGATGCGGTGGGGCTGCTCTTTCTCGGGCGGTCTGCGCCCGAAGCGGTTGTTGTTGGGGCCGGCCGCCGGTCGGGGCCGGTTATTCCCGGGGGTAAAGGGCCTCGGCGGGAATGGTTTCGGTGCTGCGATAGTTTTGCGTATTAAAATGGTTAATAAAAATCCTTGGCTGACGTTGCCGTGCGGCCTTTGCCGTGCGGGCGCCGGTCTTTCCGGTCCGGTCTCTTTCCGGCCGGGCTTCGGCCGGCCCGCGCACCGCAAAGGTGCGCGGGTGTCGGTCTTTCCGGTCCGCGCCGGCTCCCCGGCGGGTTATTCGGCCATCCGGTTGGCCTCGATCTCCTGTTTTACCAGTCTGGCGATCAGGTCGCGGAACGCCTCCTTCGACATCTGCCCCTTGTCGCCTTCGCCCTGCGCGCGAACGGATACCAGCCCTTCGGCCTCCTCTTTCTCGCCCACGATCAGCAGGTAGGGGATGCGCTTGAGTTCGTTGTCGCGGATCTTGCGGCCGATCTTCTCGTTGCGGTCGTCGACCTCGCTGCGTACGTCGCAGCGGTTGAGGAAGTCGGCCACGTCGTGCGCATAGTCGTTGTACTTCTCCGAGATGGGCAGCACCACCACCTGTTGGGGCGAGAGCCACAGCGGGAACTTACCGCCCGTGTGCTCGAGCAGCACGGCCACGAACCGCTCCATCGATCCGAACGGCGCGCGATGGATCATGATCGGACGATGCTGTTTGTCGTCGGCGCCCTTGTACGTCAGGTCGAAGCGCTCGGGCAGGTTGTAGTCCACCTGGATGGTGCCCAGCTGCCATTTGCGACCGATGGCGTCCTTGACCATGAAGTCGAGCTTCGGGCCGTAGAAGGCCGCCTCGCCGTATTCGACCACGGTGTTCAGCCCCTTCTCCTCGGCGGCCTGCATGATGGCCCTTTCGGCCTTCTCCCAGTTCTCGTCCGAGCCGATGTACTTCTCGCGGTTGTTGGGGTCGCGCAGCGAAATCTGTGCCGTATAGCTGTCGAACTTCAGCGTCTTGAAGATGTAGAGCACGATGTCGATCACGCGTTCGAACTCCTCGAGCAGCTGGTCGGGGCGCACGAACAGGTGGGCGTCGTCCTGCGTGAAGCCGCGCACGCGCGTCAGTCCGTGCAGCTCGCCCGACTGCTCGTAGCGGTAGACGGTGCCGAACTCGGCCAGACGCACCGGCAGATCGCGGTACGAGCGGGGCTTCGAACGGTAGATCTCGCAGTGGTGCGGGCAGTTCATCGGCTTGAGCAGGTACTCCTCGCCCTCGATGGGGGTGTGGATCGGCTGGAACGAGTCCTTGCCGTACTTAGCGTAGTGGCCCGAGGTGACGTAAAGCTCCTTGTTGCCGATGTGCGGGGTGATGACCTGCTGGTAGCCGTAGTCCTTCTGCACGTTGCGCAGGAACTGCTCCAGCCGGTCCCTGAGTGCGGCGCCTTTCGGCAGCCACAGCGGCAGCCCCTGTCCCACGCGCTGCGAGAAGGTGAAGAGCTCCAGCTCCTTGCCCAGCTTGCGGTGGTCGCGCTTCTTGGCCTCCTCCATCAGGGCCAGGTACTCGTCGAGCATCGATTTCTTGGGGAACGAGATGCCGTAGATGCGCGTGAGCATCTGCCGTTTCTCGTCGCCGCGCCAGTAGGCGCCGGCCACCGAGGTGAGCTTCACGGCCTTGATATAGCCCGTGTGGGGGAGGTGCGGACCGCGGCAGAGGTCGGTGAACGCACCGTTGGTATAGAACGAGATGGTGCCGTCCTCCAGGTCCGAGATCAGCTCTACCTTGTAGGGGTCGCCTTTCGCGGTGAAGGTGGCGAGCGCTTCGGCCTTCGGCACTTCGCGCCGCACGAGCAGCTCCTTGTTGCGGGCCAGCTCCTGCATCTTCTGTTCGATCTTCGGCAGATCGCCCTCCGTGATGGGTACGGGCGACTCCACGTCGTAGTAGAAGCCGTTTTCGATGGCCGGGCCGATACCGAACTTGATGCCGGGATAGAGCGCCTCGAGCGCCTCGGCCAGCAGGTGCGACGACGTGTGCCAGAAGGCGTGTTTGCCCTCGGCGTCGTCCCATTTGTAGAATCGGATCGAGGCGTCGGCCGCGATCGGGCGCGCCATGTCCACGGTCGCGCCGTTTACCGAGGCCGCCAGGGAGTCAGCAGCTAAACGAGGGCTGATGCTCTCCGCCACCTGGTAGGCAGTGGTCCCTTCGGCGTATTCTCTGACGGAGCCGTCGGGAAAAGTGATTTTAATCATTTGTTTTTGGTCGTTAAATTTTCGGGCCCTTCGACGCTTCCACAATTACGAGACGGAATACGCCTCCGGAATTCCCGGTATGTTTGTTGTCGGTCTTCATTCGTTTCGGCCGGCTGTCCGGCCCCGCTCCGTTTCGGAGCGTCCATCCCGCCCGGGCCGGTCGTTTCTTATCCGCGTCCGCGCCCTTCGTTCCGGGCCGTTCCGCCCGTCGTCCGGGAGCTCTCGCCGCGGCCCCGGCTGTCCGGACCTCTCCGCCGCGCCGAATGCCGGCACCGCCCGCAGGCTACTCCTCTTTCTCCGTCTGCGGCAGATCCTTTACGGACATGTCGCGGTGGCTCTTCTCCCGTTCGGCGCGCTGGAGCGGATTCGCCGACCAGGCGGCCCAGGCCCGGCGCCGCGTCACGATGTCGATGGCCGCATAGACGGCGTTGCGCATCGACTGCGGATCGGCCTTGTCCTGCCCCGCGATGTCGAAGGCCGTGCCGTGGTCGGGCGAGGTGCGCACCGCGCGGAGGTTGGCCGTGAAGTTCACGCCGTCGGGCGTGAGAGTCTTGAACGGCGTGAGGCCCTGGTCGTGGTACATGGCCAGGACGCCGTCGTATTTCGTATAGGCGCCGCTGGCGAAGAAGCCGTCGGCCGGGAAGGGGCCGAAAGCCAGGATGCCTTTGCCGAACGCGTCGACGATCGCCGGTCTGAGGATCTGCTCCTCCTCGGCGCCGAGCAGCCCGCCGTCGCCGGCGTGCGGATTGAGCGCCAGCACGGCGATGCGCGGCGCCACGATGCCGAAATCCCCGACGAGCGAGCCGTGCAGTGCGTCGAGGTCTTTCAGGAGCTTCTCCCGGGTGATGCTGCGGCTGATCTCCGACAGGGGGATGTGCTTGGTGACCAGCCCCACGCGCAGCACGTCGCTGCACATGATCATCATCGGTTCGCCCTCCAGCTCGCTGCCGAAGAACTCCGTATGGCCCGTGAAGCGGAAGTCGTCGCTCTGGACGCTCTCCTTGTCGAACGGCGCCGTGACGAGCGCATCCAGCTCGCCCGCCTTCAGCTCTTCGGTCGCGCGGCGCAGGGCGTCGACGGCGGCGCGGCCCGCTTCGGCGGTCGCGCGGCCCGGTTCTACGGTCAGGTTCTCGGCTCCGCACCGTACGAAGTTGATGCGCCCCCGGCGCGCCTCGCGGGCCGAGGCGACGGGATGGAATGCGATCTCCTCGAGATCGGCGATCGTCTTGCGGTAGTATGCGGCGGCCTCCGGCGACCCGTAGAGTACCGGGGTGCAGAGTTCGGTCATGCGCGGATCGGCGAAGGTTTTGAGAATCACTTCCCACCCGATTCCGTTGGTGTCGCCCTGCGTGATGCCTATGCGGTATGTTTTTTCGGACATGCGATATTCGGTTTCAACGAGCAAAGGTATAAAATATTCAGTTCGTTCGGTACGCGGCGGTCGGTTTCGGTGCAAATTTTTATCCGAACGGGGCGCTGCGGCCCGCGAAACCGGCGCCTGCGTGCCGGATTCCGCCTGCGTCCGCGCTTCCCGAGGGGGCTCCGAGCGGGTTTCCGCGCCGCGTTACCCGATCGCCGGACGCAGGGCCCGGCGGCGGAACTCCGCGCACACGATTCCCGTGGCCATCGCCACGTTCAGCGACTCCGAGCCGCGGCGGTCGGCCGGGTAGGGCGGGATCAGCAGCTTGCGGTTCACGGTGCGCGCCGCGTCGGGGCCGATGCCGCGGCCTTCGTTGCCCATGACCAGAATGCCGTCCGGCGTGAGCGGGCTTTCGTAGATGTTCTCTCCCTCCAGAAACGTGCCGTAGACCGGGATGCCGGCCGCTGCGGCCTGCGCCAGCCGGTGCGGCAGGTCGACGTAGTGGACCCGTACGCGCAGGATGGCCCCCATCGTGGCCTGTACGACCTTCGGGTTGAAGCAGTCGGCCGTCTCCTCCGAGCAGACGATGTCGCGGATGCCGAACCAGTCGGCCAGGCGGATGATGGTGCCCATGTTGCCCGGGTTCTGCACGTTGTCGAGCGCCAGCGTGAGGCGTCCCGCCAGGTCGGAGATCCGCAGCGTGCTGTGCGGGATCTCGACCAGTGCCAGCGAGTTGTTCGGCGTTTTCAGCAGCGTCAGCCGCTCCATCTCCCTGGGGGTGACGGTCTCGGTCGCGGGTCCTTCGAACACCCCTTCGAGCGCGAAGATCTTGCGGATGCGCAGGTGCGACGCGCACAGTTCGCCGATCAGTTTGGCTCCTTCGGCGACGAAAAGTCCGTGTTCGGTGCGGGCGCGCTTGTCGGCCAGCGAACGGACGAGTTGGATTTCGGCTTTGGTCATCGGTGTTTCTCAATAACGAACGTGGTGCCCTCGGTGGCGGGGAAGGCGGCCGGGAAGAGCGTGCGCGCCTCGTCCACCAGCACCCCTTCGTCCCTGTACCGCGACGAGTAGTGGCCGATGACGAGCCGGCCGGCTCCGGCCAGCTGTGCCGCCCGCGCGGCTTCGGCTGAGGTCGAGTGGCCCCGTTCGCGGGCGATTTTCCGTTCGGCAGCGGCGTAGGTCGCCTCGTGGTACATCAGATCGACGCCCCGGCACAGCGCGGCGGCCTTGGCCGAGAAGTTCGTGTCCGACAGATAGGCATAGGAGCGGGCGGCATAGGGCCGGTAGGTCAGCTCCGCGTTGGGGATCGTCGCACCGGAGTCGAGCGTCACCTCCTCGCCGCGCTTGGCCGCGGCGATCTGTGCGATCGTGAGGCCGTAGCGGGCGATTTGCGCCTTGTCGACGTTCAGCGGCGGCTGCTTCTCGCGGAAGAGGAAGCCGGCCGTCGGCACCCGGTGGCGCAGCGGAATGCTCCAGACCTCCAGCGTGCGGTTCTCGAAGAGCCGTGCGTGTTCGGTCGTGCGCACTTCGGTCCAGACGACCGGATAGGGCAGCTCGCTGTCGAAATATTTCAGGTGGCACGCCAGGATCTCGCCGAACGGCGCCGGCGCGAAGACCGGCAGGGCGGTCCGGCGGCCGTAGAGCCCCAGCGTCGACAGCAGCGGGAAGAGCCCGAACACGTGGTCGCCGTGCAGGTGCGAGATGAAGACCGCGCGCAGCTTCAGCGGGTTGATGCCGTAGCGGAACAGCTGCTGCTGCGCGCCTTCGCCCGCATCGACCAGGTAGTACTGCTCGTGGACGTTCACCGCCTGGGCCGAGTGGTGTCGGTCGGGCGTGGGCTTGGCCGAGGCCGAACCCAGTATGGTGACGCTGAAACTCATGTTCGTCGGTTTGTGTCTTGTCGGTTCGCGGCGCTGCGGCCGGGAGCGCGCTCCTGGCGTGCGGAAGACGCGCGGAGCGTGCGGCGCGGGGTTTTCCGTCCGTCGGGAATCAGCGCAGCAGGAACCGCTCGCAGTCCAATGCCGCGATGCAGCCCGATGCCGCGGCCGTGATCGCCTGGCGGTAGTGGGGGTCTTTCACGTCGCCGGCGGCGAAGACCCCTTCGACCGAGGTCTTCGACGTGCCCGGCTGCACCTTGATGTAGCCTTCGCGGTCCAGCTCCAGCTGGTCGGCGAAGAGCTCCGTGTTGGGGTGGTGGCCGATGGCCAGGAACATGCCCGCCACGTCGATCCGGCTCTCGGAGCCGTCGCTGCGGCGCAGCAGCAGCCCCGTGACGCCCGAGTCGTCGCCCAGGACTTCGGCCGTGTTGTGCTCGAAGAGCACCTCGATGTTCGGCGTGCGGAACACGCGCTCCTGCATCGCCTTCGAGGCGCGCAGCTGCGGCTTGCGGACCACCATGTAGACCTTGCGGCAGAGCGAGGCCAGGTAGGTGGCCTCCTCGCATGCCGTGTCGCCGCCGCCGATCACGGCCACGTCCTTCTTGCGGTAGAAGAAGCCGTCGCACGTGGCGCAGGCGCTCACCCCCTGGCCGCGGAACTTCGTCTCGGAGGGGAGCCCGAGGTATTTGGCCGAGGCGCCCGTGGCGATGATGAGGCTTTCGGCCCGCAGCTCGTGCGTGCCGTCGACGATCACGTGGAACGGCCGCGAGGAGAGATCCGCCTGCGTCACGGCGCCGGTGCGGATCTGCGCCCCGAATCGTTCGGCCTGGCGGCGCAGGTCGGCCATCATGCGGTTGCCGTCGACGCCCTCGGGATAGCCCGGGAAGTTTTCGATTTCGGTGGTGGTCGTGAGCTGGCCGCCCGGTTCGATCCCTTCGTAGAGCACCGGCTGCAGGTTGGCCCGCGAGGCGTAGATGGCAGCCGTGTAGCCCGCGGGGCCGCTGCCTATGATGAGCACTTTTACTTCTTCCATTTTCGTTATCGTTTTTTCAGATGCATTCGCATGCGGATTTCTCCGTTTCATTTTTCGTTCCGAACTCGGTCAGCTGGCGCCCGAGGTAGTCGAATTGCGCCCAGCGGCCCTCGCGACGCACGTGGACGATGCTTTTCGCGGCGTCGTAGGCGACGATTTCGTAGCACGGCGGGATGACGTAGTTCCCTTCCCTGTCGATGAGCCCCATGCCGGCGGCGGTCTCCACCTCCGCGCGCCCTTCGCGGAAATCGCCCGCCCAGCGGTATTGCGCCGCGATCACGGGGCGGTTCTCCGCATCCACGAAGCCGAACCCCGCGTCGTCCTCCACGCAGATCAGCCCTTCGAACAGGTGGCTGGTCCAGCGGTGGCCCGTCAGCTTGCGCGCGGGTGCGTAGGGCACGGCCGCGTCGCTCAGCGCCGGCGTGTCGGGCACGTTGCCGATCCGTCTGCGCAGCGCGTCGAAGGCCGCGGCATCGTCGTCGCCGCCGTCGAACCGGGCGTAGTGGTAGCGCAGCGGGACGAAGCGGCCGTCGCTCCAGACGAGGTTTTCGTCCTTGAGGTTGCGGTGCGAGAAGCGCAGCGTGTGCAGCCCCTCCTGCAGCGCGTCGAGCGCCCGCAGCAGCGTCTCGCGGGGATACGAGGCGAGCGCCTCGTCGAAGCCGATGCCTTCGGGCAGCCGCTGCAGCACCAGGTCGGTGCGGCGCGGGGTGCCGGCGGCGTCGACATAGGCCATCTCGTCCGGCAGCAGCCGGTATTCGGTCAGCAGTTCGGTCCGCAGCCGCTTGAGCCGCACGACGGTGCGTTCGACGTGCGTCAGCGCCGAGGGCGAAAGGGGCATGAACAGCAGCCAGCGGCCGCCCTGCCAGCCGATCTCCGTCTCGGCGAAACGCGTGGTGCGGCACAGCATCGGCATGCCGGCCGCATTGCGGACGGGCGAAGCCGCGGCGAGCGTCGCGAAATGTAGGTCGGGGGCCAGGAGGGCCTGCCGGAAATCGGAGAGGGTGGCGGCCATTTTATTCGGTTTTGAGGCTGATGGAGCCGATGTTGAGGATCGAGATCAGTTCGGCTGTCGAGGCGTTGTAGCTCATGCCGCGGAAGGGCGGCAGCGCACCCGGACCTTTCGCGGCGCGGATGGCCGGGTCGAAGAGCGCCGGCATCTCGCTCGAACATGCGTAGAGCAGCGAGGCGTAGCGGCTGGGATAGCGGGCCTCGTCGGCCGAGGGAAAGAGGACCGGACGGGCCGCGTCGCCCGTCGCGAGGTGGATGTTGATCAGCAGCACCCGTCCGTCGGTCGTCCCGAGCTGTTTGATCTGGTTGCAGACCGTCAGCAGGTCCTCGTCGTCGCCGTCCGTCGCTTCGCCGTCGGTGATGTTGAAGACCACGGGCGGGAAGCTGTCGGCATTTTCGGGCCGTACGACCCAGCCCGAGACCAGGTCGCGGGCCGTGAGCAGCGCCTCGTACATCGGCGTCTGTCCGGCGGCGCGGGGCGCGATCCATTGCGGTGCGGGGATTTCGCGGAGCGAGCTGCGTCCGTCGGGCAGGCGGAACTCCACGGTCGCGGTGCCCACGGGGACGCCCGATGCGGCCAGTTCGCTGACCGGAAGCCATTCGCGGCCGGCCGCGAAGAGCGATTCGACGCGATCGTCGCCGCCGTAGCTCAGCACGGCGATGTCGTAGTAGTCCCGCACGCCGTCGTTGCGCCTGGCCCGTTCGATCAGTTCGAACAGCAGGTTGTTGGTGATGGCGGCGACCGCCTCCGCCTTGGTCGTCCGGCGCCCCTGGAACAGCAGCTCCTTGGACATCGATCCCGATCCGTCGATCAGGATCACGAAAGCCGTGCGCCGCGAGCGCGTGATGCTTTGTTCGTACATGGTCTCTTCTTTTAAATGGTGTCGGGCGCCGCTCATTCGAGGCCCCGGACGGCTTTGTAGTCGCAACGCCGTTCGTCGTCCGAATCGCAGTCGAGACCGTAGCTGACGGCCATCTCCCACGAACGGTCGCGGTCGCGGTCGTTGTCCGTCATGCGGCGCAGGGCGGCATGCGCGTTGGCGCCGGCCCGGACGGCGTCGGCGATCTCTTCGGCCGAAGGCGCATGGCCCAGCAGTGCGCCGAGCGTGCGCTCGGCCCAGTCGCGGGCGTAATCGTCGTAGCGGGCGGCGAAGCGGCGGAAGCGCGCGTCGACCGCTTCGGTCGTGGCCAGTTCGCCGCGGTCGACGGCTGCCAGGATCGCCTCCGTCTCGCGTTTGGTGACGTATTGCCCCGCCAGGTCCAGCCACCGGCCGCTGCCGTCGCACGCCTCCGCCGGCGCGCCTTTGCCGAGCATCGCGCCCAGGGAGGCGACGATGGCCTTGTTGTAGAGCGCGATGCCCCGTTGCAGCATTGGGGCGCGCACGATGACCTTGCGGTAGTTGTACGTCGCGGCGTCGGGGTCGCTGTCGGCGAGCGTGTGCAGCGTATCCACGGCCCGGATCATCGCCTGAGCGACGTAGGGGTTGTACTCTTCGAAGTTGATGACGTCCCGCCGCAGCCGGCGTCTGTCGCGTGCCGGCCACTTCTCGATGTCGCGCACGGCGCCGTAGCTCTTCAGATTGGCACCCGGCATCAGCTCCGAGCGCCCCTCCTTCTCGATCAGGTAGGAGCAGGGGAAGGCCGACGTGTCGTGGTGGAACGAGTGGTGTCCCATGACCATCGTGAAGGCCCCCTCGAGGGCCGGGGACATGATGTAGGCGCCGCTGGCGAACTTGCAGCCGCGCAGGTGCACGGACTGGTGCACGGCGCCGCTCTTGAACAGGTGGTTGCTCTGGTTCGAGCCGCTTCCGGCGTTGAAGAACGAGAACATGCCGGCGATCAGCAGCGACGATTTGTGGTGCGACACGGTGTAGGGGCCGGCGAAGACGGCGGCCGCCTCGCCGTTTTCGCAGTGCGAGTTGGCGAAGAAGAGCGATTCGGCGGCCGAATAGTTCTTGTCCAGCCGGCAGCACTCGCCTACGAAGCAGCGTTCGACGACCGTGCCGTTGTCGATGCGCGCGCCTTCGGCGGCGATGAAGTCGTAGACCTTGACGTCCACGCCGATCCGGCTGTCGTCGCACAGCGTGCCGTTCTGCAGCATCGAGGCGCCGTCGACCGTCACGCGGTCGCCGATGCGGACCTCGCGGATGAATTTCGCCCCCGTGATCCGGCAGTCGCGGCCCACCGTGCCCACTTCGGAAGCCCGGGCCTCGGCATGGGCCTCGATCATCCGCTCCAGGGCGGCGAGCGTCTGCGGCCGGTGGCGGTAGACGGCCATCACGTAGGCGATCTGGGCCGACATGCTGTCGTAGATCTTCACCGTGCGGCCGCCGCATTCGTTCATGACGGCGACCTCCGTGCCGTTGCCGAACCGGCTGCGCGTGCGGCATTCGAGCGCCGCGACCCCTTCGACGACCGAGTTCTCGCCGATCCGGTAGTTCGCTACGCGCGAGCGGCAGATCCGGGCGCCCGAGGCGATCTCGACGCGCCCTTCGAGGCGGCAGCCCTGCAGCTGCGCCGGGTCGAAGTCTTCGCTGACGAAGACCGTCGACCACGTTTCGGCCGAGGAGCCTGCGGCCTCGACCCGCGCGATTTCGTCCTGCGCGATCCGTCTGAGTTGTGTCATCTCTCCCTTCCTGTTAGCATTTGCAAATATACGGATTTGCTTCGAATAATCAAATCGCGCGCTCCTCTCCCGCAGGGTCGATCTCGAACCACCGGCCGTCGCGCCGCACGCGTGCGCGTCCGCGGCGGAAGGGCTTGACGCATTCGTAGGCCGAGGCGTCGACGGCAAGGCGGCCGCACGTGTCGACGTAGTGCCACGAGGCGCCCAGCCGTACGGCGGCCAGCCCCTCCGTGAAGTCGAATCCGCAGTCGTAGACCGGCGGCACGACGACCCGTTCGGGCGTGCGGTAGCCCCACAGACCGTGCTCGGCGAAGAGTTCGGGGACCGATTCGGGCATCTCCGGCGTCGCGGCGGCGTGCCGGAGCAGCTCTTCCAGTCCGAAGAGCCGCAGCGTGGGCGAGAGCAGCAGCCGGGCGATGCGGTATCTTGCGGCGAGGCAGCGGCGTTCGAAGAGCGCCAGCACGTCGCGCAGCGCCGGGTCGGAGGCGATCCGCTGCGGTTCGAACAGCAGCCCTTCGCGGTGGCGGTAGCGGTCGTAGAGGGTCGGGTCGAGCGTCAGCGCGCACAGGGCGGTGGAGATCAGCGCCACGGGGTAGTCGTCGAGCGAGGCGTCGAAATCCGAGATGCTGCGGGCCGGATGGCGGTAGGCCGCCGTGCCCAGCTCGGGGCTCGGCATCCCGGCGAATTCCGGCAGGTAGGCGGCGTCGAAGTCGATCGGCCGCAGTTCGCCGGACGCCGTGACGACGAGGTTTTCGGGCTTCAGGTCGCCGTGCGCCCGGTCGTCGGCCACCAGCGACGCGCCCAGCCGGTCGAACGCCTCCGACAGCGCGGCGAGCCTCGTCGTGTCGCGTGCCGCGGCGGCCCGGGCGACGGCCTCGTCCAGCGTGGGCCCTTCGATCCAGTCGTCCACGACCACGTCCGTCCATTCGCCGCGGTCGGGCGACGTGTAGACGTAGAGCTCGTCGCGCAGCAGCTTGTCGCCGTAGATCGCCGCGCGGTTGGGTGCGGGGTGCATGTAGCAGCGCAGCGATTTGACCGCGCCCGCATGTTCGATCCGGAAGACCGCGGCGCTGTTGCCGGCCGAATAGCGCATCCGGCCCGTGCCGTCGCGGCAGACGGCGATCTCCCCGAGCGTGCGGGTCAGCCCCGCCGGGTCGTTGAGCGTATTGAGGTATTGCAGCAGCGTGTGCATGGAGCGGACGGATTGGACCGGGCCGCGGTCCGGCGGTGCGCCTTTCGCGGCGCGGCCGGGTCACGGGCGGCGGAGGGGCCGGGTTCGCTGCGCCGGAAACGACGGACCCCCGTGACGGATCGTCGCGGGGGTTCGTCGTACGGATGGCGCCGGCGCCGGTGTCAGTGGCAGTTGCAGTGGCCGTCGTGGTCGCCGCAGTGGCCGTGGCCGCAGCCGTCCTCTTCGCAGTCGCAGCCGTGGTCGCCGCAGCCGCACGAGCAGTGGCCCTGCAGGTCCTCGGGCGTCACGTCGCGGACCGACACCACCTCGACCTCGAAATCGAGCGTCTTGCCCGCCATCGGGTGGTTGAAGTCCATCTTCACGGTCTCGTCGCCGACCTCCTTGACGATGCCCATCATGCGGTTGCCCTGGGCGTCGCTCATGGGCACCTGCGAGCCGACGAAGAGGATGTCCTCGGCCAGCTTGCCGTCCACCATGAAGATATTTTTCGGCAGGTCGACGATCGCTTCGGCGATCAGTTCGCCGTAGCCGTCTTTCGGTTCGAGGGTGAAGGCCACCTTCTCGCCGGGCTCCTTGCCCAGGATCGCCTCTTCGAATTTGGGCAGGAGCATGCCCGTGCCGCAGATGAATTCGAGCGGCTGCCCGGGGCGCGACTGATCCGCGATCTGTCCGTCGACGGTGAGTTTGTAGTCCACGCCGACCATTTTGTTCTGTTCTACTTTCATATCGTGCAAATGTGTATTACGCTATCGTTTTCCGGAACGCTGCGGGGCAAAGGTATGCAAAAACCGCCGCTTTCCCAAACTTATCGTTCAATCCCTGTTCACGCAGCAGAGGTTGCGGTCGCCGTAGCCGTTGTCGATCTTCGCCACGTAGGGGAAGAACTTGGCGGCGCGCACCCATGCGAGCGGGAAGGCCGCCTCCGTGCGCGAATAGGGATGCGGCCACTCGCCCGCCAGCTCGACGGCCGTGTGGGGCGCGTTGGCCACCGGATTGTCCTTCGTCCCGGCAGCGGCCGCCGCCTCGCATTCGCGCTTGATCGCTGTGAGCGCCTCGATGAAGCGGTCCATCTCGGCCTTCGGCTCCGACTCCGTGGGTTCGACCATGAGCGTCTCGTGCACGGGGAACGAGAGCGTCGGGGCGTGGAACCCGTAGTCCATCAGCCGGTGGGCGATGTCGCCGCAGTCGATGTCGTACTCCTTCTTGAAATGGGTGAGGTCGAGGATCATCTCGTGGCCCACGCGTCCGGTTTCGCCCGAATAGTAGGTGCGGAACTCTTTCTTGAGGGCCGCCGACATGTAGTTGGCGTTGACGATCGCCATCTCCGTGGCGCGGCGCAGCCCTTCGGCGCCCAACATCTTGATGTAGCCGTAGGTGATCGGCAGCAGCAGCGCCGAGCCCCAGGGGGCCGAAGCGACGGCCGTGATCCCCTCGTCGCCGCCCGTCGGCATGATCGGGTGAGAGGGCAGGAACGGCCGCAGGTGCTCGGCCACGCAGATCGGACCCACGCCCGGACCGCCGCCGCCGTGGGGCATGGCGAAGGTCTTGTGCAGGTTCAGGTGGCAGACGTCGGCGCCGATGTAGCCCGGGTTGGTGAGGCCCACCTGGGCGTTCATGTTGGCGCCGTCCATGTAGACCTGGCCGCCGGCGTCGTGCACCGCGTCGACGATCTCGCGGATGCGGCTCTCGAACACGCCGTGCGTCGAGGGGTAGGTCACCATCAGACCGGCCAGCTCCGAACTGTGCTCGGCGGCCTTGGCCTTCAGGTCGTCGACGTCGATGTTGCCGTTGGCGTCGCAGGCCACCGTGACGATCTTCATGCCGGCCATCGCCGCCGAGGCGGGGTTGGTGCCGTGGGCCGAGGCGGGGATCAGCACGATGTTGCGGTAGCCCTGGCCGCGGCTCTGGTGGTAGGCGCGGATCACCATGAGGCCCGAGTATTCGCCCGCGGCGCCCGAGTTGGGCTGCAGCGAGCAGGCGGCGAAGCCCGTGATGGCGGCCAGGTCGCGCTCCAGCTCGGCGATCATCGTCATGTAGCCCTCGGCCTGGTCGGCCGGGGCGAAGGGGTGCATGTTTTGGAAGCCCGCCAGCGAGAGCGGCTGCATGAGCGCCGCGGCGTTGAGCTTCATGGTGCACGACCCGAGCGAAATCATGGAGTTGGCCAGCGAGATGTCGCGCAGCTCGAGCTGCTTGATGTAGCGCATCAGGGCGCTCTCCGAGCGGTAGCTGTTGAAGACCGGCTCGGCGAGGATGGCCGAGGTGCGGGCGAGGGCGGCGGGGACGGCGGCTTCGGAGAGGGGCTTCACCCGCTTCGGCTTGCGCCCTTTGGCCACGGCGAAGATGCGGACCACGGCGTCGATCTCGTCGGGCGAGGTCACCTCGTCGAACGACATGCGGACGCGGTTCTCGGCCGGGTAGTAGAAGTTGATGCCGCTTTCGAGTGCCAGCGACTGCACCACGGCGGCCTCGGCCTCAACGTCGAGCGTGTCGAAGAAGTCGTGCGACGCGAGTTCGTAGCCCAGCGCCTCCAGTTCGCGAGCGACGGTCGCAGCGGCCGCGTGGGCCGTGTCGGCGGCGCGCCGCAGCCCCTCGGGGCCGTTGTAGACGCAGTAGAAGCCGACCATCGAGGCCATCAGCGCCGAGGCCGTGCAGATGTTCGAGGTGGCGCGCTCGCGCTTGATGTGCTGCTCGCGCATCTGGAGCGCCATGCGCAGTGCGCGGTTGCCCAACCGGTCGACCGAGATGCCGATGATGCGGCCCGGCATCTGGCGCTTGAACGCCTCGCGCGTGGCCATGTAGCCGGCCGACGGACCGCCGAAGCCCATCGGGGTGCCCAGACGCTGCGTCGAGCCGACGGCGATGTCGGCGCCCCATTCGCCGGGGGCCTTCAGCAGCGCGAGCGCGAGCAGGTCGGCGACGGCCGTCACCAGCACGCCCTTGGCATGGGCGGCCTCGGTGAAGGCGGCGTAGTCGCGCACGGCGCCGTCGGCTGCCGGATACTGCACGATGGCGC
>CAOJSG010000033.1 GCA_948442615.1 uncultured Alistipes sp. | reverse complement strand
GCCTCCTCGCCCAGTTCCTCCTCGATGCGGAGCAGCTGGTTGTACTTGGCCATACGGTCCGAACGCGACATCGAGCCGGTCTTGATCTGACCCGAGTTGGTCGCAACGGCGATGTCGGCGATCGTCGAGTCCTCGGTCTCGCCCGAGCGGTGCGACGTAACCGACGTGTAGCCGGCACGGTGCGCCATCTCGATGGCGTCGAGCGTCTCGGTGAGCGAGCCGATCTGGTTCACCTTGATGAGGATCGAGTTGCCGCAGCCCATCTCGATACCCTTCTTCAGGAAGTCGACGTTCGTCACGAACAGGTCGTCGCCCACGAGCTGGCACTTGCCGCCGATCTCGGCGGTCAGCAGCTGCCATCCTTCCCAGTCGTTCTCCGACATACCGTCCTCGATCGAGTCGATGGGATACTTCTCCACCAGGCCCTTCAGATACTCGACCTGCTCCTTCGACGTGCGCTTCGCACCCTTCTCGCCCTCGAAGATCGTGTAGTCGTAGATGCCGTCCTTATAGAACTCCGACGATGCGCAGTCCATGCCGATCATCACATCCTTGCCGGGAACGTAGCCCGCCTTCTCGATGGCCTTGATGATCGAATCCAGCGCATCCTCCGTACCGTCGAGCGCCGGAGCGAAACCGCCTTCGTCGCCCACCGCGGTCGAGAGGCCGCGCTCGTGGAGCACCTTCTTCAGGTTGTGGAACACCTCGGCGCCCATGCGCAGACCCTCCTTCAGCGAGGGAGCGCCCACGGGACGGATCATGAACTCCTGGAACGCGATGGGCGCGTCGGAGTGCGAACCTCCGTTGATGATGTTCATCATCGGCACGGGCAGCGTCTTGGCGTTCGAACCGCCGATGTAGCGGTAGAGCGGCATGCCGTAGTAGTCGGCTGCGGCGCGGGCCACGGCCAGCGAAACGCCCAGGATGGCGTTGGCGCCCAGGTTCGACTTGGTCTTCGTGCCGTCGAGCGCGATCATGGCCTTGTCGATGCCTACCTGATCCGAAACGTTCATGCCGATGATGGCGGGAGCGATCACGTTGTTCACGTTCTCGACAGCCTTCAGCACGCCTTTGCCCAGGTAACGGCCCTTGTCGCCGTCGCGCAGCTCCAGCGCCTCGTTCTCACCCGTCGATGCGCCGCTCGGAACGGCTGCGCGACCGAATGCACCGGATACGGTACGAACTTCGACCTCTACGGTCGGATTGCCTCGCGAGTCGAGGATCTCCCTTGCATGAATCTCTACAATCTGCATAGTCGTAATTTTTTGATTTTTATGGTATTGCCTGTTCAATTCGCATTATGCACCGCAAAGATACGAAATAATTGCGAATTGCGTCCTCCGGCTGTTATTTTTTTCACGGAGCGGCCGCCGATTTTTCCAATCCGGAACATTTGCCTATCTTTGCGCCGTACGCCTGCGTACCCCACCCGCAAAACCCTGTGCATCCATGCGTAAAGTCCTTTCGTTCTCCCTCTTCCTGATGGCGGGCCTGCTCGCCTCCCAGCTGCTGCCCGGCCTGCTGGGCGACCGCTACGCCGCATTCAAGACCGGCTCCGACACGCTGCTGTACGTCTGCCTGGCGTTCATCATGATCAACGTGGGCCGCGAGTTCGAGATCGACAAGTCGCGCTGGAAATCCTATGCCGGCGACTATTTCATCGCCATGGCCACCGCGGCGCTGCCGTGGCTGCTGATCGCTTTCTACTATATTTTCGTGCTGCTGCCGTCCGACTGCTGGTCGAGCGGCGACGCCTGGAAGGAGAACCTGCTGCTCAGCCGTTTCGCGGCTCCCACCTCGGCCGGCATCCTCTTCACGATGCTGGCGGCCATCGGGCTGAAGGCGAGCTGGATCTACCGCAAGATCCAGGTGCTGGCCATCTTCGACGACCTGGACACCATCCTGCTGATGATTCCGCTCCAGATCCTGATGATCGGCCTGCGGTGGCAGATGTTCGCCGTGGTGGGCATCGTCGCCGTGCTGCTGACGATCGGCTGGCGGCGCCAGGCCACCTGGGACGGACGTCAGGACTGGCGGGCCGTCCTGGGCTATGCGATCGTCGTATTCGCCGCGACGCAGCTCATCTATCTGGTCACCAAGCACTTTTACGGCCCCGAAAACAGCATCCACATCGAGGTGCTGCTGCCCGCCTTCGTGCTGGGCATGATCCTGCGCCACCGCCACATCGATACCGCGGGCGAGGCGCGCGCCGCCAGCTGCATCTCGTTCACGTTCATGTTCCTGGTGGGTCTGAGCATGCCGCTCATCGCCGGCGCGCCCGCCGCGGACGCCGCCGCACCCTGCTCCGTCACCGCCTCGCAGCCCATGATGCCGTGGTACGTGCTGCTGCTGCACGTGCTGGCCGTGTCGCTGCTCTCGAACCTGGGCAAGCTCATGCCTCTGTTTTTCTACCGCGACCGGCTGCTGACCGAGCGGCTGGCCCTCTCGATCGGCATGTTCACGCGCGGCGAGGTAGGCGCCGGCGTCATCTTCATCGCCCTGAGCTACAACCTCGGCGGCCCGGCGCTGCTCATCTCGGTGCTGACGCTGGTGCTGAACCTCGTCCTCACGGGAGGCTTCGTCGTATGGGTGAAGCGGCTGGCGCTGAAAACCTACCGACCTGCCGCATAGCCCCCGGGCCGGATACGCCCTCGCGGCACACGACACCTTCCCGCCGCCGGGAGACACCCGCATTCGCACCGGACACGCCCCGCGAAGACCGATCCGCCGCTCCGTTCGTGGGAAAATTCCGCGATTTCGTTGAAAAAGTCGGGGGGGGGATTTTTTTCGCCGCAAATCGCTATCTTCGCAGACGAAACGGTCCGACACGGCCGGCCATTAAAAACTCAAACGACATGAAGAAAACCTTTCTCATTCTGACGGCCCTTCTGCTGGGAGCGGGCACCGTCTCGGCGCAGCGCCACGAAAAGAACATCCTCTCCTGCGGGGCGGTATGAACGTATCGAGCCTCACGGCATCGGCCGAAGGGATCTCCTCGACCAGCGACTCGCGCATCGGCTATTACATCGGCATCTCGGACGAGATTCTGCTGAGCCGCCGCATGCCCCTCTACCTCGAAACGGGTCTGCACTTCTCGAGCCGCGGCGCCAAGGGCGACGGCGTTTCGCTTCGCCCGATGTACCTCCAGGTGCCGGTGCTCGTGAACTACCACATCGACATCAAGAACGTCGTCACCATCCAGCCTTTCGCCGGCGTCTACTACGGCCTGGGCATCGCCGGCAAAGCGAAGGTCGAAGACCTGAAAGGCGACCTGTTCGGCAGCGACAGCCCGCTGCGACGCTCCGACCTGGGCGTGCGGCTGGGCGTGGGCGTGACCCGCAAACATCTCTATTTCGGGCTGAGCTACGACATCGGCTGCCTGAACCAGCTCAAGGGCGACCTGGTCGACACGGACTACGTCGACGACGCGCCGACCATTGCGGCCAAAATCCGCAACAACTGCTTCACGCTGAGCGTCGGCTACCGCTTCTGACACACGGCCCGTGCGGCCGCAGGAGGGCCCATGCGTCGGGCCGTCGGGCGAACATCCGGGAACGGACGGAGCTTTCCGAAATCGAAAATCACCCCTGTACGGAATGTCCGTACAGGGGTGAAATCGTTCGTGCCGGCCCGCCGTCCGTGCGGACAGCCGCCGGCACCGCATGCGGGCCTGCGGCTACCGGATGAGCACCGACGAGTCGCCGTAGCTCAGGAACCGGAATCCGTGCGCCAGGGCATAGTCGTAGATCCGATGCCAGTCGTCGCCCACGAAGGCCGACACCAGCAGCAGCAGCGTCGACTTGGGCTGGTGGAAGTTGGTCACGATATTGCGCACGATGCGAAACTCGTAGCCCACGGGGGCGATCATGATCTGCGTCGAAGCCTTCAGCCGCTCCAGCCCCCGCTCGCGCATGTAGCCCAGCAGCGTCTCCAGCGCCTCGCGGCCCGAGAAACCGGACGGCAGATCGTACAGCTCCCACTGGCCGATCGTGCGCGCGGCATCGGAGTCTCCGCCCGTACGGATGCGCCACGCCAGCGCCGCAAGCGACTCGAGCGTCCGCACCGACGTGGTTCCCACGGCCGTGATCGCGCCCCACTTCTCCAGCAGCCGTTCGACCGTGGCGCGGCGGATCTCGAAATGCTCCGTATGCATCGGATGGCGGGCGGCATCGTCGTCCTTCACCGGGAGGAACGTCCCGGCCCCGACGTGCAGCGTCACCTCCTCGAAGCCGAAGCCGCGCTCGCGCATCGCCCCGATCAGCGCCGGCGTGAAGTGCAGCCCCGCCGTCGGCGCCGCCACCGACCCCTCGAACCGCGAATAGACCGTCTGATAGCGCGTATTGTCGATCTCCTCGCTCTCGCGGTTCAGATAGGGCGGAATGGGGATCCGGCCCAGGTGCTCCAGCAGCTGCCCGAACGTCAGGTCGGCCGTCCATTCGAACCGCACCTCCTGCTCCCGGCCGCCCTCGCCCAGCCGCCAGGCCCGCAGATGCTCCGTGCGTCCGGCATGTTCGAACGCGATCTCCACGGGGCCTTCCTTCCATTTCTTGAGGTTGCCCACGATGCACGACCACACTGCGGCGCCCTTCACGGCGAAGGCCCGCTCGTAGTCGGCCGGATCGCGCGGCTCGAGGCAGAAGACCTCGATGCGCGCCCCCGAAAGTTTGTGCATGATGATCCGCGCCCGGATCACCTTCGTGTTGTTGAACACCAGCAGCTGCCCCGCAGGCAGCACGTCGCCCAGGTCGGCGAAGCGCCGTTCGGCGATCGCGCCTCCGCGGTAGACCAGCAGCTTCGATGCGCTCCGCTCCGCGAGCGGGAACTTCGCGATCCGCCCGTCGGGCAGATCGTAGTCGTAGTCGTTTATGTCGATATGTCTCTCCGTCATCGGACGCAAAGGTAGCATTTTTCGTTTATCCGCGCATCTTTCCCGCCGCAAGAGTTGCAATGCCGGCGTGCTCCGACGACGAAAAAAGCGCCCGGCAAATGCCGGGCGCTCCCCACAATCAAAAAAGTCAGAACCTACTCTGCAGACCAAACATATATCTCGGAGCTCAACACGTTGCTGCCCCACATGCGCCAACGCAGATAGCGCGCCTTGACCGGCTCGACGAACGACACGTACTGCGTCGCATCCGCCGTAATGTCCTTGCGGGCATCCTCGGGAAACCAGTATTTTCCGTCGACGCTCGAATAGATGCGGCAGGAGCTGTGCGCATAGTACGCACCGTAAGCGACGTAGTTCTCCATACCCGTAACCTCGTGCACGCCGCCCAGGTCGATCTGAATCCCGATATAGTTGTACAGATACATGTACGTATACGCGTTATCATCCGTCAGATTGGAGGTAACTTCGAAATCGGCGGCATCCTCGCTGTTCGTCGAACTGCACGATACGGTCCAGCCCGAGCGGTCCATGGGCGCCCCGGCAGGCTCCTGATCGACGATCACGTTGGGATATTTCGTCTTCATCACCTCGACCGTCAGACTATTCTGATGGCTGGAGACGCGCAAATCGTCGCGCGACGGCGTCACGGCAGCCAGACCGACCTCGACGGAAGCGACAGCACCTTTCTTGCCGCAGATACCGGCCAGCGCATTCAGGTCGGCCTGCAAAACCGCCTGGACCGAAGTCTCGCCCGCAGGGATCACGACCAGGCCGTCGTTCTCGAAGGAGAACGGAGCCTCCATTCCCTCCTCGCTGCCGGTCACTTCGAGCGAGAGTCGTACGGTTACATCGGTTCCGCACGCTTTGGACAGACGCACCGTAACCGGCTGCCGGCCCTCCCAGCCGGACAGTCCGTTTTCATCGTGCGTGACCGTACATTTCACCATGTCGACGGCAAGCGCGGGGCGTTCGAGATACACGTACGTAGCATTCCACTCGTCGACGGCGGCATCGTCGTCGTCGCAGGCTACGAACGAACCCGCAGCCGCCAACATCAGCGATCCGGCCAACAAATATTTCAATTTTTCGATCATAATTCTAATTTGTTTAATGAATGAAAAAGATACCGAAGCGGGCGGCAGGCGCACCGGAGCGCGCCTGCGCCGCCGCTGCGGATTAAAGCCACGGAGTCGCCGTGTCGGTCGACTTCACGCCCTCGATCCATCCGGCCGGAGCGACCTGCGCGCGCAGCGTGTGTCCGTTGCCCGTGCAATCCTCGAACACCTCGCCCGAACCTTCGTTCATACGCCAGTAGGCCACCAGGCCTTCCGATCTGGCGCTGGTCGTGGTCATGTTGTTCTGGATCTGCGCTGCGCTGCGGCATACCGACCAGATGCGCAGTTCGGAGCAGAGAATCTTGCAAACCTCGGGGGTATTCCACCACGAAACGCCCGTACCGTGTCCGCCGCCGGCATCGCCGCCGAACCAGCAGGCCGCATTGAAGGCCGGATCGCAGACACCGTCCTTCGTGCCGGCGAAAGCGCCGTTGACATAGAGCGTCACCTTCGTACCGTCGTACGTCAGCGCCAGATGCTGCCACTTATTGGGCGTGAACGAAGCCGTGGGGTTCAGGTACCACCCTTCGCCCTGGAATTGCACGAGCGAGTGGGCCTTGAAATCGGCATTGTCGTTCTGCGGGTCCTCGAAGCGCAGCAGCACCGAACCGCCGTTGGTGAAGACGGCGCGGTTGCGGTTGGCCGTGTTGCTCACCTGGAAGCGGCACTCGACGGTGAACTGCGGCAGCGTCTCGGAGAAGTTCTCGGCATAGAGCCCCGCACCGCCGTTCCACATGGGCACCGCGGAGCTGGTGATCATCTCCAGCGCGATGACGAAGGTCGAAGTCTTCGAGGTCACGGGCATGCTCCCGTCCTCGCACACCAAGCGCAGCGGAATGGCATAAGTCTCGCCGATCAGCTCCTCGGAAAGCGGATCGATGTGGATCCGGGTCGCTCCGGCAGAGTATTTGCCCGCCCCGATCTTCACCGTCGGGTCGAAGCTGTAACCCGATTCGGGGAGCACGACATAGCTCGACGCCTGCTCGGCATTGTATTTGGCCAGCACCTCCTCGTCCACGACGAATTTCAGCGTCACGTCCTTGGCAGCGGCCTCGCTCAGGCAGGCGGTCAGCTCGGCGAAACCGCCTTCGCTGCCGATCGTCACCTTCGTGCCGGAGTTCTTCACGCCCTCGCTGACGAACGCGTGCGTGCCCAGCGTATCGTATTCGGCATCGTTGCAGCCCGCCGCAAAAAGAACGGCGCCACAAAGAACCGACTTCAAAATATTGCTTTTCATTTTCGATCTTGCTTTGAAATTGTTGGACTTAGTTCACGGCGGGATTGGCGGCCTGGATCGCCGTGCGCATCCATTTGTAAGAGGGTTTGTTGACCGCTTCGTTAGAGAAACGGTAACCGCCGAAACCGCCCTTCAGATAGCCGTTCGCAGGCTGCCAGCGGGCCATGCCGACCAGCGACGGGCACTTGGCCTTGTCCTGACGCACGCCGTCGCGCGTCGTCCAGAAATACCCGCCGTTGAGCGCGTCCATCGCACTCTCCATGTTCTCGGTCACCATGAAGCGGTTGGTCACCTCCTCCTCGGTGAGATAACCGTCGTAGTGAGTGACAATCTGGCGCAGGCGCGACTCCATGTTCGACTCGCCGGTACCGGCTGTCGGCGACGGCGTACCGCCGCTGACCGAATAGGCCTGTGCGATGAAATAGTCGAAATAAGGGGCCGTATGATTCGGGATTTTCCACAGCTCACCGTCGATTACGAGCAACTTGCCCGATTTAGACTGAGGTCCCAGATAATCTTTCAGAATATCGAGGAACCAACCCACATAGGTACTGTTTTCATCCAGCTTGCCGGCGAACCCGTCGGCATTCGGTTCGAAGTCGATGTCCAGACCGTCGTAATCGTACTTCATAATCGTATCCTGGATAGCCCGGGCATACTTATCCATCGAGGCTTTGATCGCCTCTTCATCGCCGTCGACCCAGCCCCAGAATGCCTCGCGAGTAGCTGCGTCGGTGTCGAACTCCTCCGGCGTAAAGCCCTTGCCGATGTGCTGGATGAACGTACAGATCAGCACGCGCGTACCTTTTTTCTTCTGCACTTCGCGCAAGTCGGCCCTTTTTCCGGCGGACAGGTTGTTCGAATTGTTCCACAGCGAAACCATGTCCATGCTGTCGGGCAGACCGGCCAGCATGCTCGTCGTCGACAGACCCGGCTCGCCCCATTCGCTGAACCAGCCGAACGAGAGGGAGTGCTTGCTCTTCTTATACTCGCGCAGCGCCCGGTAATAGCTTTCGGGGCGGTTGGTCTCGGTGTTGCCGTATTCGGTTTTCTGCTCAGGCTCGACCTCCGTCCAGTCGCTGCATGCGGTGAATGCCGTCATGAAGATCGACGCGATCGCCAAAGCCCATATGTTTCTCATTCTGTTCATATCTCAATGTGCGTTTAAGGTTCGGTATCAGTTTTTCTTGGCCCAGAACAGGTCTACCGACTCGTCGTCCTTGCCGCCGATCAGCGCCACGGCCGCATCGTAATTGCCCTTGTTGAGGTTCTTCTCCGTGTAGGGATAGCGCAGACGCCGCAGGCCGCGGAAGTTGTCGCCGATCACGCCGCCGCTGAGGTTGTCGATGGCAGGCGTCAGTTCGGGATAGCCCGTACGGCGGAACTCGGCCCAGGCCTCCAGACCCATCGGGTAGTTGGCGATCCACTTCTGCGTGATGATGCGCTCGAGGTTCGTCTCCGTCCCTCCGGCTTCGTCCCACTTGATCTTCACCGTGGTTCTGCGCTCGTAGTTGTACTTCGTACCGCGCGGGTCGCCCGTGTGGCCGGAAGGCGTGCGGGTCTCGTCGGCCAGATAGGCGTCGATCGCCTCGGCCTCCACGCCCCACTGCTCCATCGACAGACGGATGCCCGACTCGTAGAAGTGCTGCGCCGTGCCTCCGGCGTTCCACCCTTTGAGCGCCATCTCGGCACGCAGGAACGCGGTCTCGGCGGCTACGAACACCGGCAGCCGGTCGCTCGAGCCGAAAGCGCCCTGCGAATAGTAGCCGTTCGTGGTCTCCTTGGTGAAACCAGCCTCGCCCGAACGCATGCCGATGAACGCGCCGTTCATCTTCGTGAAATAGGCCTCGCGGCGGGGATCCTCGTAACCGTTCATGTAGTCGACGATCGACGCGTTGGCCCGCAGGTCGCCCCACGAAGCCGAAGCCAGCTGATAGGGGTTGGCCTGGCTGCCGGTGCCCATCGTGGCGTTCTGCGCGTTGTTTTCGATCAGGCCGGCGGCATGCGCGCATGCGTTCTCGGCGGCCTCGCGGTTGTTCGTGCGGATGGCCGCACGCAGGCAGAGCGAGTTGGCCAGGCGCGCCCAGGCGGCATAGTCGCCGTCGTAGATGGCGTCGTAGCCCTTGAGCGGATACGAACCGGGGTAGTTCTCGGCATAGCCGAGCAGAATCGTCGCGGCATCCGAAAGATCCTCGATGATCTGCTCGTAGACCTGCTCGGCCGGATCATAAGCCACGTAGAACGACCCGTCGGCGCACTGGCTGTAGGGGATCGCACCGTAGCAGTCGGCCACGCGCATCATCACCGCACCGCGCACGACCTGCGCCGCAGCGTAGTAGTGGCCCGACGAGTTGGTGGCCTTGGCGATGTCGAACAGATTGACGTAGATGTCCTCGAACATCGTGTTGTAGGGGATAGCGTTCCACGAGTCCGACGCATTGAACGTGTCGAAGTTCTGACCGCCCCAGCGGTTCGACAGCGTGAAATAGCCGCCCAGCGAACCGACCATCTGATCGACCATCTGCGAGTCGTTCTGCTGGATGTACATCATCGCGTCGATCATGGGCGGGAGCAGCACGGAAGGATCGACCTTGTAAACCGCGTACGGATCGGAGTTGTACTCCTCGAAGTTCCCCGTGCATCCCTGAACGCCGCACAGGGTCAGGATCAGGCAGGTGAATTTGATGATATTTTTCATAGCTATGGATCGTATTAGAATTGCAGTTTCACGTTAAAGCCGAGATTCCGCGTGCTCGGTTGCATGAAGTAGTCGACGCCCTGGTAGTAGGTGTTGTTCGTCGACGCCGAAATCTCCGGATCGAACGGAGCCTTGCAGTAGATCATCCACAGGTTCTTGGCCACGAATCCGACGGTCAGCTTGGCCTTGTTGCGGAACCACTTCTGCGGCAGCGTATAGTTCAGGCTCAGCTCCTGCAGACGGACGTTCGTCGCGTCGTAGAGGTAGTAGGCGCCGTAGCCGCCCTCGGCCGTCGAGACGGCCGAATAGTATTTCTGCGCATCGATCTTGCCGTAGTTCATGGCCACGCCGCCGCGGTCGCGCGCATCGGCCGTAGCCTGCGACGCACCGTAGAAGTCGAGGATACCCTGCGTAGCCGAGTAGGCCAGACCGCCGATGCGGGCCGTGAAGACCATGCCCAGCTCGATGCCCTTGTAGCCGAAGCTGTTGTTCCAGCCCATCGTGTAGCGGGGCGCCAGCTGGCCCACCTTGCGGAAGGGCGTCTCGGCCATCGTCAGGTTGCCGGTCGCGGGATCGATCTCGACATTGCCGTTCAGATCGCGCTTCAGCTCGTGGTTCACGTAGATGTCGCTCATCGAACCGCCCGGACGCAGAATCACCTGCGGAGCCACGTTGCTCGCACCCAGCCAGTCCTTCTGGATCTCGTCCTCGCTGAACGTCTCACCGGTCACGGGGTTGATCTCGTTGTCAGCCAGCGAGATGATCTCGTTGCGGTTGAGCGTGAGCGTGTAGGTGGTGTTCCAGGTGAAGTCGTTCCACTTGTTGTTGTAGCCCAGCGCCAGCTCGAGACCCTGGTTCTGCACGTTACCGGTCTGCACGACCACCTGCTTGTAGCCGGCCGACGAGGGCAGCGGCGCATAGATCGTCTGGTTGTAGGTGTTCGACCGATAGTAGGTCATGTCGAGGTTGAAGTGCTTGAGGAAGCGGAAGTTCACGCCGATCTCCCACGATTTGGTATCCTCGGGCTGCAGATCGTAGCACGGATAGGTCGACGGCTTGCTCCAGTTGTGGGTCTGGTCGTTGAACTCGTAGGCCGGGTTGGAGAAGAAGCGCGGGAAGGCCGAAGCCACCTGCGAATAGGATCCGCGCACCTTGAGGAAGTCGATCCACTCGGGCATGTCCACCATGTTCGACACCACGGCCGACAGACCGACCGAAGGATAGAAGAACGAGGCGTTCTTCGAGAATGCCAGCGCCGAAGCCCAGTCGTTGCGTCCGGTCACCGTGAGGTAGAGCATCGAGCGCCAGCCCACCTCCACCGAAGCGAAGATCGACTGCGTCTGATCGTGCCAGCCGCTCTGCAGGGGCTTGTAGTTCTCCGTATAGTTGAGGTTATTCAGCGCGAAATGGTTGGTCATGAGCAGGTTGCCCGCATCGCCGGCCATTTCGTAGCGCTGGTCGTTGATCGACGCGCCGACGTTGGCCGTCAGCGTCCAGTCGTCGCCGAAGGTCTTGTTGATGTTGAGCATCACGTCGCCGTAGAACGAGCGGTCGTGCTGCGTCTCGTCGCGGTAGCCGCCGTTGTCGCCGCAGAAGGTGGTGAGCGTCGAAGCGTACATCTTCTGTTTGATGCGATACTCCGAGTTGTCGAGCCGCACGCGGCCGGTCACGTTCATCCAGTCGGTGATGTTCCACTTGAGCGACGCGTTGAGCATGTAGCGGCGCTTGTTCGACTCGCGCGTCATGCGCTTCTGGATCCAGTAGGGATTCTGCAGCGAGTGCGAACCCTCGCCGTAGGGCCAGTACTGCACCATGTAGCCGCGGATGGGATCCCAGCGCTCGAACAGACGCACCTCGTCGAAATCCTCGCTGCGCGGGAAGAGGTAGAGGGCCGGCAGCGGGTTGTAATACCTGCCCTGCGAGACCATGTTGGCATCCTTCTGGATGACGAAGCTGGCGCCGAAGTCGAACACGAGCTTGTCCTTGGCGAACGACGTGGTGTTGCGGGCCGTGAAGTTGTAGCGGTCGTAGCTGTTCTCGGGAATGATGCCCGCAGCGTTGGTCGACGAGGCCGACACGTAGGTCTGGTTATGCTCGTTGCCGGTCGACAGCGATACGGAGTTGATGACGTTGGAGCCCGTATTGAAGAACTTCTTCGCATCGAACGTGCTCTTCGCCTTGGCGCCCCAGTTCATCATGCCCTCGCTGGTGCCGTAGCTGCTCTGCATCTCGGGCAGCATGTAGACCGTCGAGAAGGTGGTGCTGTTGTTGACGGTGACCACCGTGCGGTCTTTCAGGCCGCGCTTGGTGTTGATGATGACCACGCCGTTGGCCGCATCCGAACCGTAGAGCGCCGCAGCCGAGGGACCGGTCAGCATGTTGAGCGACTCGATGTCCTCGGGGTTGATGTCGGCGATGCTCTCCGAACCGGTCTGCACGTCGTACGCGCCGCCGTCGCCGCCGAAGTTGTGGTTGTACATCGGGATACCGTCGATCACGTAGAGCACGTTGTTGCCCTTTTCGATCGACTTCTCGCCGCGCATCACCACGCGGATGCCGCCGCCGGGGCCGTTGGCGCCGCTGTTGATCTGTACGCCGACCACCTTACCGACCAGCGAATTCATGAAGCTGGCGTCCTTGACCGTCGTCAGCTCCTCGGCCTTGACCTGCTGCACGTTGTACGACAGGGCCTTCTCCGAGCGCTTGATACCGAGGGCCGTCACCACGACGTTCTCCATCTCGACGGCACCGTCCTTGAGCGTGATCTGGAAATCGGTGCGCGAGCCGACCGCGATCTCCTGCGGCTCGTAGCCGAGGAAGTTGACCTCCAGGACGGCCGTTTCGGCCGGAGCCGGCACCGTCAGCGCGAAGGCGCCGTTCACGTCGGTCGAAACGCCGACCGCCGTACCCTTCACCACGACCGATGCGCCGATCACGGGCATGCCCGCACCGTCGCGCACCACGCCCTTCACGGCGAGGGGCTTGT
Source organism: uncultured Alistipes sp. (assembly GCA_948442615.1). GTDB lineage: Bacteria > Bacteroidota > Bacteroidia > Bacteroidales > Rikenellaceae > Alistipes. Next base: position 10,389 of record CAOJSG010000033.1, on the reverse strand, counting down.
GCTCGACCTTCGAGAGGAGAATGTATTTCCCGTCGATCTTGTAATTCACATCGGCGCCCTTGACCATCTGCGACAAGGCCTCGGTCACGGGTTTCGCCGTCACGTCCACACTCACGACACGGTTCAGATCGACGTCCTTGTTCGAAAGGAAGAGGAACGAGGTCTGGCTTTCGATTTCATTCATCACACGCTCCATGCGCACCCCGTCAAGTTTGATGGTCACGCCGGAATTCTGAGCGTATGTCCGCGTACCGGGAAGGAACGAAACGCACGCGGCCAAAAAGAGTGTAAACAGGCATTTGATTTGCTGTATACGTTTTTTGTTCATACTTTTGTCAATTAAGGTAATCGTTAAAGTTAGCTCTGTCAAGCTGAAACACGGTTGTCCCTAATGGCCTGCGGACGGTAGCGACGTCCGCAGGTTTTTTTCACGGACCGACAACCGGGGAAGTCAATCGGTTCTTTCTTAGGCCATAGGCAGTCATTTAGGTTATTATTCGAATTATCGGATCGTTATCACATCGTTTTCCGAATCCTTCACGTAGGTGAAATCCGACGCCATCTGCAGCAGACGCAGCGCCGAATCCACGCCGTCCGAGATCCGGATCTTGCCGTGGTTGTAATCGATCTGCGGCATGCGTTCGCGCTCCACGACGATCTTCACGCCGAAACTCCGTTCGAAGCGCTCCATCAACTGGCCGAAATCGTGTCCTTTGATGCTGATGATGCCGTCCGTCCAGAGGAAATCCTCCTTGTCCTCGAGGATCCTGCGGCTCAGATGGCCGCCCACCAGATGGACCGACTCGTCGGGCCGCAGCACATACTGCTCGCTGGGGTCGAGCCGGCTGGTCACCTTCACGCTGCCCCGCAGCAGCGAAGCCGAGAAGCGGGATTCGGCCTCGTCGGCCACCACGTCGAACTTGGTACCGAGCACCTCGACGTCGCAGGCGAAGGTCTCCACGACGAACGGGTGGCGCGCATCGTGCGCCACGTCGAACATCGCCTCGCCCGAGACCTTCACGCGGCGCTCCTTCCCGGCGAACACCGCCGGATAACTCCAGCTTCGTTCCGGCATTGAGCCACACGGTCGTACCGTCCGCGAGGGTCATGTTCAGGTGCCGGCCGACCGGCACTTCGAGCGTCGTCGTACGGCGCGACAGCTCGCCGACGCGATAGGCCGAGATCAGCTCCGCACCGGCGAAACCGAGCGCCAGCACGGCAGCCAGCCGCATCGCATGGCGTCCGATGCGGCGCCACAGACCCGCCGGCCGTTTCGCGGCGGGACGCTCCGCAGCGGCGGGACGCTCCGTCAGTCTGCCGCTCAGCGCCGAGGCCCACAGAGCCCGGTCCAGTTCGTCCAGTTCGCGCCGGTGCGCCGGGTCGGCGTCCAGCCACTCGATCACTTCGCGCATCTCCGCCTCGTCGGCTCGGTTCTCAAGGTATTTACAAAGCTGCAATGGGTCCATTTTCGTCGCACAATATATTATAAAACGAATAAGTGCGCCCGATTCCCAATCGGTACGCACCCATTCGTTTTAAAAAATATTTTTAAGAAATTACAGTATATTTTTAGAAATATCCCTCGCCGAGCAGCAGCCCCAGAAACAGCGCCGGCAGATAGTCCTTCAGCGCCACGCGCAGCTGGCGGATCGCCTTCTCCTGTTCGAATTCGACGCGCCGTTCGGAGATGCCGTATTCGGCCGCGATCTCCTTGTAGCTGCGCCCCTCGAACCGCCGCGCCTCGAAGACCTTGCGCGTCAGCTCGGGCAGCTCCTCCAGCGACCGCCGCACGATCGTCTCGACCTCGTCGGAGAAGAGCTCCCGCGGATCGATGGCCTCCAGCGACCGAATGTCGGCCGCGATCACTCGCCGGCGCAGCTCGTAGAACTGCCGCTCATGCTTCGAATGCAGGCTCTGCGCCCGCAGCCAGTCGAGGCACCGGTTCCGCACGATCGTCAGGATATAGGCCGGACACCCCTCGCCTGCGAGGGGGGGGGAGATCCGCGCGCTGCTTTCCCAGAACGCCATGAAGCTGTCCGACACGATGTCCTCGGCCACGGCGTCGCTGCGCACGTAGCGGCGCGCGATGACCTCGAACCGGGCTCTGTACGTCATGAACAGACGCCCGAATTCGGCGGCGGACAGCGGTTCCTGCTTCTCGGCGGACATTGGGAAAACGATGCGTTTGCGCCCTGTTTACTCCACGGCGATCTCTCCGATGAACATGTGTGCCATCTCGCCCCGCGCCCCGTGCCATGCGGGAATCGGATCGACCGTCGTCGCCGTCACGCGCAGGTAGCGCGCCCCGGTCTCGGGGAAGGTCACGGTGTAGCTCTTCACGCCGTCGGCGCTGCCGTCGTACTCCTCGGGCACGGCCATCTCGGCCACCTGCACGAACTCGCCGTCATCCTCCGACGTGCTCACCGCGATCGTCGCGGGCGGGAAAACCCACTCGCCCTTGTCGACCAGCGCCTCGACCGTCACGCTCGAATAGGCGCCGGCCCCCTGCATGTCGATGGTGGCGACCATCGGCTCCTTGAGGAACCCGACCCAGGCGCCGTTGGTGTAGCCCGGCGTTCCGTGGTATCCGTCGGCCAGCGACAGCGGCGCGCCGTAGGTGTATTTGAGCGTCGGCGCGCTGTCGAGGCGGATCGGGCGGCACGAGGACTTGCTGAACCGGAAGTCGCGCGCATAGACCCGCGTCGCGATTCCCTCGCGCGGCGCCGTGGCGCGGAACTCGCACGAGCCGCGCAGTTCCACCGGTCCCTCGTAACGCGCCGAAGCGGTCGTAGGCTCCGAACCGTCGAGCGTATAATATATAGGAGCGTCGCCCAGCGTGGAGAGCGTCATCCGCACGCAGCCCTTCTGCGGATCGGGTTCGAACGCGCCCGTCACGCCGTAGATATGCGTGGCGAACTCGTAGCCCATCGTCCTGTAGATTTCGGCCATGCGGAATCCGGAGAGGAAGCGGTCCCAGTCGCGCACCCCCTCGTCGCACCACTGCACCTCGCTCAGCGCGGCCAGACGCGGCAGCAGCATGTATTCGAGGTGGCCCGCCTCGGCGATGTACTCCGTCCACATGTTGGCCTGCACGCCGAGGATGTGGCGCTGCTGCTCGGGCGTCAGCCCCGCCGTCGGGTCATAGGAGTAGACCTTGTCCATCGGGATGTATCCGCCGATGCCGAACGGCTCGCTGGCCTGATCCATCGACTGGTAGTAGTCGAAATAGAAGTGCGAGTTGGGCGTCATGACCACGTCGTGCCCCAGCTTGGCCGCGGCGATGCCTCCGTCGCTGCCGCGCCACGACATCACCGTGGCGTTGGGGGCCAGTTCGCCCTCGAGAATCTCGTCCCAGCCGATGATGCGACGGCCGCGCTCGTTGAGGAACCGCTCCACGCGCGCCGTCACGTAGCTCTGCAAATAGTGCTCGGCCTTGTGTCCGTCGGCGTCCTTCAGCCCCAGCTCGGCGATGCGGGCCTGGCAGCGCGGACATTTCTCCCAGCGCACCTTCGGGCACTCGTCGCCGCCGATATGGATGTATTCCGAAGGGAACAGCTCCAGCACCTCGGCCAGCACCCCTTCGATGAACTCGAACGTCTCCTCCCGGCCCACGCAGAGCACGTCGTCGGCCACGCCCCAGCGGCCCCAGACCTCATACGGCCCGCCCGTGCAGCCCAGCTCGGGATAGGCCGTCAGCGCGGCGAGCATGTGCCCGGGCAGGTCCACCTCCGGAATCACCGTGATCCCGCGGTCGGCGGCATAGGCCACCACGTCGCGGATCTCGTCCTGCGTATAGTAGCCGCCGTGAGGCACGCCGTCGTAGCGGTCCCAGTCCTTGCCCACGACCGTGGACTTGCGCACGCTGCCCACCTCGGTCAGACGCGGATAGCGCTTGATCTCGATGCGCCAGCCCTGGTCGTCCGTCAGATGCCAGTGCAGCGTGTTGAGCTTGTGGACGGCCATGATGTCGATGTAACGCTTCACCTCCTCCGTCGGGAAGAAATGGCGCGCCACATCGAGGTGCATGCCGCGGTAGGCGAAGCGGGGCGCATCGGCGATCCGCACGCAGGGCAGCGTCCAGGCGGCGTCGGGCGCCGGCACCGCGCCGTAGATCGCCGCCGGAAGCAGCTGCCGGATGCTCTGCAGCGCATAAAAGAACCCGGAGAAGGCCGAGGCGCGCACCTCGACCCCGCGCCGCCCGATGTCGAGGCGGTAGCCCTCGCGCGGCAGCGTCGTATCGACCGCGAACCGTATTCCTTCGGCCGGCAGCTCGTCGGCCACGGCCACCGTATTCTCCGCGCCGGAGATTTCGGCCAGCTGCGCGGCGAACTCCCGCACGGCGCGCTGCGTCCGTTCGTCGGCCCGGCTGTCGCAGACCACGGCCGCGCCCGCCACCGCATATTCGCCCCTCGCGGGTCGCACGTCGTTCGGATAGGGGACGATAGCGATCCGCTCGTTGCGCGGCGCACATCCCGTCAGCCAGATCCCGGCCAGCAGTACAAATAAGATTCTCTTCATAAAACGATTTGTAGGTTAGGCAATTCGGAGGGCCGTTCGGCTGCGCGGAACGCCGTGTACGGCGGATTTCCCCGCGGCGGAGCCCCGCTCCCGGCGAAGCGCTCCGGCCCGCGAACGGGCGGGCGATCCGCAGTTTCCGTCAGACAAAAATAGAAAAAAAACGAATAATCGGGCAATAATTTATAACTTTGCATTGCATAATGTCGATTAATGCTATGAAAACCGACTTTCTGGTTATCGGCTCCGGCGCCGCAGGACTCTCCTTCGCGCTGAAAGCCGCCGCATACGGCCACGTCACCGTCGTGACGAAAAGCGAAATGGACGCATGCAACACCAACTACGCACAGGGCGGCATCTGCTCGGTGACCTACGAACCCGACACCTTCGAAAAACACATCCGCGACACGCTGGTCTGCGGAGCGGGCAAATGCGACGGAAAAGCCGTGGAGCTGGTCGTGCGGCGCGCACCGGAGCTGATCCGCGACCTGATCGCCTGGGGCACGCGTTTCGACAAGACCCCCGACGGACGCTTCGAGCTGAACCGCGAAGGAGGCCACTCCGAACACCGCATCCTCCACCACGAGGACCTCACGGGCGCCGAGATCGAACGGGCGCTGATCGCATCGGTCCGCACGCACCCGAACATCACCGTGCTGGAGCGCCGCTTCGCCGTCGACCTGCTGACGCAGCACCACCTGGGCGAGTTCGTCACGCGCCACACGCGGGGGCTGACCTGCTTCGGCGCCTACGTGCTCAACCTCGACACCAACGAGATCGAGACCATGCTGGCCAAATGCACCGTCGTCGCCACGGGCGGCTGCGGCAACATCTACTCCTCGACCTCCAACCCCCCGGTCGCCACGGGCGACGGCATCGCCATGTGCCACCGCGCCAAGGCGATCACCGAAAACATGGAGTTCATCCAGTTCCACCCCACGACGCTCTACCATCCGGGCGAGACGCCCAACTTCCTGATAACCGAGGCTATGCGAGGCTTCGGCGCCATCCTCCGGCTGCAGAACGGCGAGGAGTTCATGGACCGCTACCACCCCATGAAGTCGCTGGCGCCGCGCGACATCACGGCCCGCGCGATCTACAGCGAGATGACCCGCCGCGGCGAGGATTTCGTCTACCTGGACGTCACGCACAAAGACCCCGAATCGGTGAAGAGCCACTTCCCGAACATCTACGAGAAGTGCCTTTCGATCGGCATCGACATCACGAAACAGTGGATCCCCGTCACCCCCGCGGCGCACTACTGCTGCGGCGGCGTGCGCGTCGACACCGACGGACAGACCTCCATCAGACGGCTCTACGCCCTGGGCGAGACCTCCTGCACGGGGCTGCACGGCGCGAACCGGCTGGCGTCGAACTCGCTGATCGAGGCGGTGGTCTACGGCGACCAGGCCGCACGCCACGCCGCGGCGCAGCTGGACAAGGCCGACTTCCAGGAGGGCATTCCCGACTGGGATTTCGAAGGGACGCAGCACACCGAGGAGATGCTGATGCTCATCCAGTCCAAGCGCGAAGTGCAGCAGATCATGACCAACTACGTGGGAATCGTCCGCTCGAACCTCTCGCTCAAGCGGGCCATGCGCCGGCTGGAGATCCTCTTCGAGGAGACCGAAGAACTGTACGGCAAGACCAAGCCCAACCGCGAGCTGTGCGAACTGCGCAACATGATCGCCGTGGCCTATCTGGTCATCAAGCAGGGCCGCGAAATCAAGGAGTCGGTCGGCTGTCACTACAACATGGACTATCCGAAAGCGTGAGACGCCCCGGTCCTGAAAGAGGCATCGGCGCGGGGAGCTCCCCGCGCCGATGCGTCATGTAGTATCCCCGCCCTACCGCCGGAGGTCGATCCGCCATGCGGCATAGCCGTCGCCCGGCCGCCGCTCGCCGTCGAGCCAGATCGGGCAGTGCACGGTCGGTTCGTTCCGGTGCCAGGTAACGTAGAGGTCGAAACGCACCGTGCTCGCGCTTCCGTCGCCCCACTCGACCGTCAGCTCCTGGTCGCGCAGCCCGGCCGCGGGCGAAAACTCGCCGAAAGCGAGGCGGTAATGCTCCGGATCGGACGGAACCTTGTAAAGCCGCAGCCCGAGTTCGTGCGGCGGGTTGTAGCGCGTCTGAAGCTGCGAAGCGAAAGGCAGGCCGCTCTTCACGACCTCGTACCGCACACCGCGGTAGACCACGGCGGCCGACGGCCCGAGCAGCGTGCCCGGCGCGTCGGGGTCGAGCAGATCGGCTCCCGTCGCGGCGTCGCGCACGCAGAAAACGACCGACGGATTGACGAAATCCCAGATCACGTCCTCCCGGTCGGCGGAATCGTCGCAGCCGCCCGCCAGCAGCCCCAGTAGAGACCAGACGGCCAGGCCGCCCCATCGAAACAGCGTATTCATCGCACGGTTGATTTCGGATTACCTACAAATATAACGAAAATCCCGGGATTCCGAAAAGTTTTCCGTAATTTTGCACGCAGACAGCAGACGGGCTCCGCAACCGGCATCCGGGCGCAGTACAGCGCCGCATGCCCCGGCCCGCGGCCCGCATTTTCACGACAGACACGCACTATGACTCTACAGGAAGAGATCCTCCGCCGGCGCACGTTCGCCGTCATCGCCCACCCCGACGCGGGCAAGACCACCCTCACCGAAAAACTGCTCCTCTTCGGCGGCGCGATCCACGTGGCCGGCGCCGTCAAGAGCAACAAGATCAAGAAGGGCGCCACGTCGGACTTCATGGAGATCGAGCGCCAGCGCGGCATCTCGGTCGCCACGTCGGTCATGGGATTCGAATACCGCGGGGCGAAGATCAACATCCTGGACACCCCGGGTCACGAGGACTTCGCCGAAGACACCTACCGCACGCTGACGGCCGTCGACTCGGTCATCATCGTCATCGACGGCGCCAAGGGCGTCGAGGCCCAGACGCGCAAGCTGATGGAGGTCTGCCGCATGCGCTCGACCCCGGTGATCGTCTTCATCAACAAGCTCGACCGCCCCTCGAAGGAGCCGTTCGACCTGCTGGACGAGGTGGAGAAGGAGCTGCGCATCCGCGTGCGGCCGCTGGCCTTCCCCATTTCGAACGGCCCCGATTTCAAGGGAGTCTACAACCTCTACGAAAAGAACCTCTCGCTCTTCACGTCGGACGAGCGGCTGACGGCCGACGCCTCGACCGTCGAGATCTCCGACCTGGGCGACCCCGCGCTGGCGGAGCACATCGGCGAGAAGTTCGCCGCCCAGCTGCGGCAGGACGTCGAGCTGGTTGAGGGGGTCTACGACGACTTCGACCGCGACGCCTACCTGCGGGGCGAGCTGGCGCCGGTATTCTTCGGATCGGCGGTGAACAACTTCGGCGTGCGCGAGCTGCTCGAATGCTTCATCCGCATCGCCCCCTCGCCCCGGCCGGCCCCGACCGAAACGCGCACCGTCGAGCCGCAGGAGCCGAAAATGACCGGCTTCGTCTTCAAGATCCACGCCAACATGGACCCCAACCACCGCGACCGCATCGCCTTCCTGAAGATCTGCTCGGGCCTGTTCGAACGCAACCGCAACTACCTGCACGTGCGCAGCGGCAAGCAGCTGAAGTTCTCGTCGCCGACGGCCTTCATGGCCGAGAAGAAGTCGGTGATCGACTTCGCCTACCCGGGCGACATCGTGGGCCTGCACGACACGGGCAACTTCAAGATCGGCGACACCTTCACCGAGGGCGAAAAGCTGAAATTCACGGGCATCCCGTCGTTCGCGCCCGAGCAGTTCCGCTACATCGAGAATGCCGACCCGCTGAAGTTCAAACAGCTGGCCAAGGGCATCGACCAGCTGATGGACGAAGGCGTGGCGCAGCTCTTCACGAGCGCCCTGAACGGCCGCAAGATCATCGGCACGGTGGGTGCCCTGCAGTTCGAGGTGATTCAGTACCGTTTGGAGCACGAGTACAACGCCTCGTGCCGCTGGGAACCGATCTCGATCTACAAAGCCTGCTGGATCGACAGCGACAACGCCGCGCAGCTGGCCGACTTCAAACGCCGCAAGCACACCAACATGGCCGTCGACAAGCACGGGCGCGACGTATTCCTGGCCGACACGAGCTACGCCCTGGCCCTGGCGCAGGACAATTTCAAGGAGATCCGCTTCCACTTCACCAGCGAGTTCTGACGGCTCTCCGCCGCGTTCCGGCGCTTCCGCCCGACGGACGCTCCGTCCGCTGCCGGCAGCGGACGGCGGCCCGCAGCGCCCGGCCGCCCCCGGACGGCCGCGGAAAACTATCGCAGAATCAACCCCAAGCTCGACGACTTGCTGAATTACCTCGCGGCCGAACGGCGCTTCTCGCCCCTGACCGTACGCAACTACCGGCGCGACATCGAACGATTCCTGGCCTGGCTCGACGTCGACGAAAGCCGCTACGACTTCTCCCGCGTCGAGGCGAAGGAGATACGCGCCTGGATTCTCTTCCGCACCGAACAGGACAAGGTGAGCGCTTCCTCGATGAACCGCGAGCTCTCGTCGCTGCGCGCGCTGTTCCGCTGGCTCCATGAGCGGGGATGCTGTCCGAAGAACATCCTGCTCGGCATCCCGTCGCTGCGCACCCCACGGCGCCTGCCCTCGTTCGTCCCCGAAAGCCGCATGAACGCGATCGTAGCCGACTGCTACCGCACGGAAGAGGAGTTCGAAGCCGCGCGCAACGCACTGATCGTGCTGATGTTCTACACGTGCGGGCTGCGCCTGGCCGAGCTGATCGGCATCGACCGCGACGATTTCGCCGACGACCTCTCGACGCTTCGCGTCCGCGGCAAGGGCGGTAAAACCCGCCTCGTGCCGATCCCGGAGTTCGTCCGCGAGAAGATCGCCGCCTACACGGAGCTGGCCGAAAGGCAGCAAATTTGCAATTCTGCGGAAAAAGCATTATATTTATCACTGGAAGGGCGGCGGATCTCGCGCAGCACGGTCTACCGGATCGTGAAGGCGGAACTCGGGCGCCACGGCGTGCAGGGAAAAACCAGCCCCCACGTGCTGCGGCACACCTTCGCGACGCATCTGCTCAACGACGGAGCCGACATGCGTGCGATCCAGGAGCTGCTGGGCCACGCATCGCTCCAGTCGACGCAGGTCTACACGCACAACGAAATCGCCAAACTGAAAGAGAGCTATTCGAAAGCGCATCCCCGCGAGAAAAAGGGGCAGTATTAACTTAATAATTGACGCTATGAACGTACAGATTCAATCCGTGAAATTCGACGCCGACAGGAAGTTGGTCGAATTCGTAGAGGCGAAAATGGCCAAACTGGACCGGTTCGCCGACCGTTCGACGGGAGCGGAAGTCATTCTGAAACTCGACAAGGATCAGGATCAGGGCAACAAAGTAGCGACCATCACGCTCCGCATGCCGGGCGAGGATCTGGTAGCCTGCCACCGTTCGCGGACTTTCGAAGAGTCGGTCGACGAAGCGATCGACGCCCTGAAACGGCAGATCGACAAGTTCAAAGGCAAACTCGAGAAATAGACCGTCCGCCGGAACGCAACGGTTCCGGGCCATCGCGGGGCGTGTCCGTCGTACGACGGGCGCGCCCCTGTCGTCTCCGCCCGGCGGCGAGCACGCCGGGACACCGCCCCGATGCGGCGCAAAACGGCCGTACGCACAGCCGTCCGTCCGGTACCGGGCAGAGGATCGACGGCGCTGCGCTTTTTTCCGAACGCCGCCGCCCGTCCGCGCGGACGAGTGCGCGCCGTCCCCGCCGCCTGTTCATCCGGCCCCGGAACTTCCGCTCCCAAAGGCCGTAAGCGGACATTCCACCCGACACAAAAAAAGCGACTCTTTCGCAGAGTCGCTTCGTAGTGGATAGGGGATTCGAACCCCTATGTCATGCGTGAGAGG
>CAOJSG010000032.1 GCA_948442615.1 uncultured Alistipes sp. | reverse complement strand
TTACCTATCTTTCTGTCGCTGCTCCTCTTTTATACATTTGGTTTTATCCCCCGTACCCGGGCCGCGGGCGTATTCCGGCCGGGCGGCGCAAACGTGCCGGCGGCCCGGATCGCGGTGACGCTCCGGCCGCGTGAAAAGCGGATTTTGGGTTCGAAACGGTTGTACCTTCGGGAAAAATCCTTATATTTGTATGAAACGGGGCCGTCGCGGAGAAGCGCCGGCGGCTGCGGATGAGGAAACTTTCTTTTTGAGAAATTCGTTATGATGAAGAGAATCGTAGAGTGCGTACCCAATTTCAGCGAAGGCCGCGATGCGGCCGTGATTCGGCAGATTACCGATGCCATCGGATCGGTCGAGGGGATCCGGCTGCTCGACGTCGATCCCGGCGAGGCGACCAACCGGACGGTCGTGACGTTCGTGGGGTCTCCGGAGGAGGTGGTCGAGGCCGCCTTCCGCGGCGTGAAGCGCGCGGCGGAGACGATCGACATGCGGCGCCACAAGGGGGCGCATCCGCGCATGGGGGCTACCGACGTGCTGCCCCTGATTCCGATTGCGGGCATCACGCTCGAGGAGTGCGCCGAACTGGCGCGGTCGCTGGCCGCGCGGATCGCCGCTGAGCTGCACGTCCCGACCTATTGTTACGAGGCGGCCGCCCTGCGTCCCGAACGCCGCAACCTGGCCGTCTGCCGCGAAGGCGAGTACGAGGCGCTGCCCGACAAGCTGGCGCACGAGGCCACCGCACCCGATTTCGGTGCGCGCCCGTTCGACGACGGCGTGGCCCGCACGGGAGCGACCGTAGTCGGGGCGCGCGATTTTCTGATCGCCGTGAATTTCAATCTCAATACGACCTCCACGCGCCGCGCCAACGCCGTGGCGTTCGACGTGCGCGAAAAGGGCCGGCCCGTGCGCGAAGGAGATCCGATCGTCGGAAAGATCGTGAAGGATGCCGACGGGAATCCCGTCATGCGGCCCGGCACGCTCCCGGCGACCAAGGCGATCGGGTGGTACATCGAGGAGTACGGCATCGCCCAGGTGTCGATGAATCTGACGAATATCTCCGTCACGCCGCTGCACGTCGCTTTCGACGAGGTGTGCCGCAAGGCCGAGGCCCGGGGGCTCCGCGTCACGGGGACCGAGATCGTGGGGCTGGTTCCGAAGCGGGCGCTGCTCGAGGCGGGCCGCTATTTCCTGCGCAAGCAGCGCCGCTCGACCGGTATCGCCGAGGAGCAGATCGTGCGGATCGCCGTCAAATCGATGGGGCTGGACGATCTGAAGCCGTTCCGACCCGAGGAGAAGGTGATCGAATACATGCTCGAGGCGGAGGAGCGGAAGCCGCGTCTCGTGGACAAGACCTGCCGGGGGTTCGCCGAGGAGACGGCCAGCGAATCGCCCGCGCCGGGCGGCGGTTCGATCGCGGCCTACATGGGGGCGCTGGGAGCCGCACTCGGTACGATGGTGGCCAACCTTTCGTCGCACAAGGCCGGCTGGGACGACCGCTGGGAGGAGTTCTCCGAGTGGGCGGACCGGGGGCATGCGCTGCAGGAGGAGCTGCTCCGGCTCGTGGACGAGGATACGGAGGCCTTCAACCGGATCATGGCCGTGTTCGCCATGCCCAGGTCGACCGACGAGGAGCGTGCGGCCCGCAGCGCGGCGTTGCAGCAGGCGACGCTCTACGCTGCGCAGGTGCCGCTGCGTACGATGAAGAAGGCGTTCGAGGTGTTCGACATCGTGCGGGCCATGGCGGCCGAGGGCAACCCCAATTCGGTCTCCGACGCCGGAGTGGGGGCGCTGGCGGCCCGCAGCGCCGTGCTGGGCGCGCAGCTCAATGTCCGGATCAATGCCGCGGGACTGAAGGATCGCGCCTGTGCCGACGCCCTGGTGGCCGAGGCCGACGCCCTCGCCGAAGCGGCCTGCCGGGCCGAGCGCGAGGTGCTGGAGATCGTCGAACGTAAAATCCGTACATTATGACCCTGCAAGAGTTCCGGGATGAGATCCGCCGGGGCATTCCCGACCGGCTGCCCGACGCGAAACCCTACGATCCGCTCGTCAACCACGCACCCCGCCGCAAGGAGATCCTCACGGCCGAAGAGCGGGTGCTGGCGCTCCGCAACGCGCTCCGCTATTTCCCGGAGGAGCAGCACGCCGTGCTGGCGGCGGAGTTCGCCGAGGAGTTGCGCCGCTACGGACGGATCTACATGTATCGTTTCCGGCCCGACTACGAGATGTACGCGCGGCCGATCGATGCCTATCCGGCCCGGTGCCGCCAGGCGGCGGCGATCATGCTCATGATCCAGAACAACCTGGACAAGGCCGTGGCGCAGCATCCCCACGAGCTGATTACCTACGGGGGCAACGGCGCCGTGTTCCAGAACTGGGCGCAGTATCGTCTCACGATGCGCTATCTGTCGGAGATGACCGACCGGCAGACGCTGGTGATGTACTCGGGACATCCGCTGGGGCTCTTCCCGTCGCATCCCGACGCGCCGCGCGTGGTGGTGACCAACGGCATGGTCATCCCCAACTATTCGAAGCCCGACGACTGGGAGCGCATGAATGCCCTGGGCGTTTCGCAATACGGCCAGATGACGGCCGGCTCCTATATGTATATCGGACCGCAGGGGATCGTGCACGGAACGACCATCACGATCCTCAATGCCGCTCGCAAGCGTTTCGCCCCGGGGCAGACCGATGCCCGGGGCATGCTCTTCGTCTCGTCCGGACTGGGCGGCATGTCGGGAGCGCAGCCCAAGGCGGGCAACATCTCGCAGGTGGTGAGCGTCGTGGCCGAGATCAACCCCAAGGCGGCGCGCAAACGCTACGAACAGGGGTGGGTCGACGAGCTGCACGAGTCGCTCGACGAGCTGATCCCTCGCATCCGCGGAGCCGTGGAGCGCCGCGAGGTCGTCTCGCTGGCCTATGTGGGCAATGCGGTCGATCTGTGGGAGCGGCTGGCCGACGAAGGGATCCGGGTGGATCTGGGGTCCGACCAGACGTCGCTCCACAACCCGTGGGCGGGCGGCTATTATCCCGCCGGACTGAGCTACGAGGAGTCCAACCGGATGATGGCCGAGGAGCCGGCGCGTTTCCGTGCATGCGTGCAGGAGTCGCTGCGGCGGCATGCGGATGCCATCAACCGGCTGGCCGACAGGGGGATGTACTTCTTCGACTACGGCAATGCCTTCCTGCTGGAGGCTTCGCGCGCCGGCGCCGCCGTGACGGACGGGAAGGGCGGGTTCCGCTATCCGTCCTACGTGCAGGACATCATGGGTCCGATGTTCTTCGACTACGGGTTCGGCCCCTTCCGCTGGGTGTGCACCTCGGGACGTCCCGAAGACCTGGCGACCACCGACCGGCTGGCCGCCGAGGTGCTGGAGGAGATCCGCCGCGAGGCGCCCGCCGCAATCCGCGGACAGCTGGACGACAACATCCACTGGATCCGCGAGGCGGGCCGCAACCGGCTGGTGGTGGGGTCGCAGGCCCGCATCCTCTATGCCGACGCCGAGGGGCGCACGAAGATTGCGCAGGCCTTCAACCGGGCGATCGCCGACGGACGTCTGTCCGCCCCGGTCGTCCTGGGGCGCGACCACCACGACGTGTCGGGTACCGATTCGCCCTACCGCGAGACGTCGAACATCTACGACGGTTCGAACCGTACGGCCGACATGGCCGTCCAGAACGTGATCGGCGATGCGTTCCGGGGCGCCACGTGGGTCTCGATCCACAACGGCGGCGGCGTGGGCTGGGGCGAGGTGATCAACGGCGGCTTCGGCATGCTGATCGACGGCTCGGAGGATGCCGACCGGCGCATCCGCGAGATGTTGTTCTGGGACGTGAACAACGGCATCGCGCGCCGCAGCTGGGCGCGCAACGAGGGGGCCGTGGCGGCCATCCGCCGCGAGATGGAGCGTACGCCCGAGCTGCGGGTCACGCTGCCGCACGCGGCCGACGAGCGGCTGGTGCGCCGCGCATTGGATATGGACAATTAAACGACGGCTTATGGAATATCATGTGGTTTCGGCCGAACGCCTGAAGATCGGGCGCGTCCGGGAGATTCTCGAACGGCAGCTGCCGCTTGCACTGAGCGCCGACGCGCGTGCGCGTATCGTGCGGTGCCGCGAGTACCTGGACCGGAAGATGGCCAACCCCGAGCGGCCGATCTACGGCATCACGACCGGCTTCGGGTCGCTGTGCGACATCTCGGTGGGACACGACGAACTGGCGCGGCTGCAGCGCAACCTGGTGATGTCGCATGCGTGCGGCACGGGCGAGCGCGTGCCGTCCGAGATCGTCCGGCTGATGCTTCTGCTCAAGATCCAGTCGCTCTCCTACGGCCATTCGGGCGTGCAGCTGGAGACGGTCGAACGGCTGATCGAATTTTTCAACCGCGGCATCCTGCCCGTGGTCTACCAGCAGGGTTCGCTGGGCGCTTCGGGCGATCTGGCGCCGCTGGCCCATCTGAGCCTGCCGCTGCTGGGGCTGGGCGAAGTCGAATACCGCGGCGCGGTGCGTCCGGCCGCCGGGGTGCTCGGAGAACTGGGGCTGACACCGATCGAACTGGCCTCGAAAGAGGGGCTGGCGCTGCTCAACGGCACGCAGTTCATGAGCGCCTACGGCGTGTGGGCCGTGATCCGGGCCGGGCGGCTCAGCGAGTGGGCCGACCGGATCGGCGCCCTCTCGCTCGATGCGTTCGACGGGCGGATCGAGCCGTTCGCCGAGGCTGTGCACCGCATCCGTCCGCATGCCGGGCAGCTGGCCACGGCACGGCGGTTCCGCGAGCTGCTCGAGGGCAGCGAACTGATCGCCCGGCCGAAGCGGCATGTGCAGGATCCTTACTCGTTCCGCTGCATCCCGCAGGTCCATGGCGCGACCAAGGATGCGCTGCACTATGTCGAAGGGGTGATCGCCACCGAGATCAACAGCACGACGGACAACCCCACCGTTTTCCCCGAGGAGGATACGATCGTTTCGGCCGGCAACTTCCACGGGCAGCCGCTGGCGCTGGCGCTGGATTTCCTGGCGATCGCGCTGGCCGAATTGGGCAACATCTCCGAGCGCCGGACCTACAAGCTGATCTCGGGGGCGCGGGAGCTGCCCAAATTCCTGGTCGCCAATCCGGGGCTGAACAGCGGGTTCATGATCCCGCAGTATACGGCCGCCTCCGTCGTGAGCCAGACCAAGGGGCTGTGCATGCCCGCTTCGGTCGACTCGATCCCCTCGTCGCAGGGGCAGGAGGACCATGTCAGCATGGGTGCGAACGCCGCCACGAAACTCTACCGCGTGGTGTGCAATGTCGAACGGGTGCTGGCGATCGAGCTGTTCAATGCCGCGCAGGCGCTGGAGTTCCGGCGTCCGGCCCGCTCGTCGGAGCCGATCGAGCGGCTGGTGGCGGATTACCGCCGCGTGGTGCCGTTCATCGACAACGACGAGGTGATGTACCCCCATATCGAAGCGTCGATCCGATTCCTCCGTACGTTATGAAGCTGCTCGTGACCCATATCGCCCGCATCGCGGGGATCGAAACCGAGTGCCGTGCGCGTCTGTGCGGCGCGCAGATGGGACGGCTGAATTGTCTGGACGACGCATGGCTGCTCGCCGACGCGGGCCGCATCGCCGCATTCGGGCCGATGCCCGTTCCGGCGGAGATCGAGGCCGACCGGACGGTCGACGCCCGGGGAGGGATGCTCTTTCCGTCGTTCTGCGATTCGCACACGCATCTGGTCTATGCGGGCAGCCGCGAGCGGGAGTTTCTGGACAAGATCGCCGGCTTGAGCTACGAGCAGATCGCCCGGCGGGGCGGCGGCATCCTCAATTCGGCCGATCTGCTGCACCGCACGTCGGAGCAGCAGCTCTACGACGAGGCGATGGTGCGCGTGCGCGAGATCGCGGCCAAGGGAACGGGCTGCGTCGAGATCAAGAGCGGCTACGGGCTGACGACCGAAGACGAACTGAAGATGCTGCGCGTCATCCGGCGCATCCGCGAGACGGCGCCGCTCGCGGTGAAGGCGACCTTCCTGGGTGCGCATGCCGTGGGGCGGGCCTACGTGGGGCGTCAGGAGGCTTACGTCGATCTGGTGTGCCGCGAGATGGTACCGGCCGTAGCGGCCGAAGGGCTGGCCGATTTCATCGACGTGTTCTGCGACGAGGGATTCTTCACGGTCGCGCAGACCGCGCGGATCCTCGAGGCCGGAGCGCGTTACGGGCTGGTGCCGAAGATCCATGCCAACGAACTGGCCGTTTCGGGCGGCGTGCAGGCGGGCGTGGCGCACGGAGCGCTGTCGGTCGACCACCTCGAGCGGTCGGGCGCGGCGGAGATCGAGGCGCTGTGCGGGACGCGGACCATGCCCGTGCTGCTGCCGGGCGCCGCGTTCTTTCTGGGGATGAGTTATCCTCCGGCCCGCGAGATGATCCGCGCCGGCCTGGGCGTGGCCCTGGCGTCGGACTACAATCCCGGCTCGTCGCCCTCGGGCGATATGCGCATGGTCGTGGCGCTGGCCTCGATCCGCATGCGGATGACGCCGGCCGAAGCGATCCACGCCGCGACGCTGAACGGCGCCTATGCCATGGGGCTGAGCGACGATTACGGATCGATCACCGTGGGCAAGGTGGCGAATTTTTTCCTGACGGAGCCCATGCCTTCGATCGAATTTCTTTTTTATGCGTATACGACTCCCCTGATCCGTCGCGTATTCCTGCGGGGCGAGGAAATGGTCGGGTAAATCATCTGATTGTCAAGAGCCCCTCGGCATCCTTCCCTGAGATGCCGGGGTGTCTTTGTCGTTTGCGTTCCGGAGCATGACAGGATCTGTTTCGGACATTGCCGTTTATTCGTTGCGGAACGCATGTGAAAGAATATTGAAGAAATTATGAAAAGAGTTGGTTTGAAACTGCGGCCGCTTTGGGCCCTGTGTTTCGTTTTGTCCGCCTGTGCGGGAGGAGATTCGGCCGGCGAGCGCCTGCGGACCGCGGAGACGCTCGTCGTCGACTATCCCGACAGCGCGCTCGCCGTTCTGCACGAGGTCCGGCCCGAGCGGCTGTGTTCCTCGGCGCTGCGCGCCCGGAGGGCCCTGTTGTGTTCGGAGGCCTGGGACCGGAGCGGCGTCGACATCGAGGAGGATTCGCTGATCCGGATCGCCGTCGGTTATTATGCCGGTCGCGGGCCGGCCGAATCGCGGGCCAAGGCCTATTATTACCAGGCCAGGGTGTATGAGAACAGTCGGGAGCTGGATACGGCCGTCAAGAGTCTGATCCGGGCGGAGGAGCTGGCCGCTTCCTCGGACAATTTCTATCTGCGCGGGTTGATCGCCGAGAGTTTCGGGCGGCTCTATCTGTCGCAATACCATCTGGAGGAGGCCGAGACCTACTACAGGCAGGCGATCGAATGGTACGACCGCTGCGGACGCAGACGCAACGCCGGGGCGTGCTACAATCAACTGGCGAAGATCGTGGCGATCGGGCGGCGCTTCGACGAGGCGGTGACGAGCTACCGGACGGCCATGGCGATCTTCCGCGAGCTGGGCGACACGACCAACTTGCTGCGTACGTCGGAGTTGATGGCCGGGCTGCATTTGCGGCGCACAAAAGATATCGAAGGTACGAAGTTCATGCTTCGAAAGACCTATGCCAGTTACAATAATGGCTGTATTCCTCCGGCCGATTATTATTTGTGGTGTATTTTGCACATCAATGGCCGGGACCTCGATTCGGCTCGATTTTTCGCAAATTCGGCATTGCATTCCATTGGCGGCGCAAAACGAACCTCTTTTTTGTTCCTGATGAAAGATATCGAGGCAAGGGATGGTAATTTCGACAAGGCTCTCGGATATGCCGAGTATTACATTAAATGCACCGATTCCGTTTATGCTGCGGAGCGCGAGCAGGAGGTCCAGCGGCTGACGCGCCGTTATAGAAATGAACTGCTGAAGGCCAACAACGAAAAACTGCGGCTGCGCAACCGCTATCAGATCGTGATCGGTTCGCTGGTCGTCGTGCTGTCGCTTTTCGTCGGTGCGAGAATTCTGCGGCGACGCAGGATGATGATCGAACGGCAGCGGCTGCTGTTGACGCAATATTCGCGGTTCGTCGAGTCCCTCAAGGAGAGTTACGGCGATATGAAGTCCAAGTACGAGGAGCTGGGCCGGCGGCTGGACCGCGAAGACGAGGTCTCGACCCGGATTCTGGCGTCGTTCAAGAATCGGCTCGAAGGGTTGAAGACGCTCATCGACAACGCCTGGCTCTACGAACGAAAACCGGCCTTGTTCTACGAAGAGTTCAAGAAATATGTCATCATCAATCCGAATGCGCAGTATGCCTTTTCGGATATCCAGTATGTCGTCAACAAGACCTGTTTCGGGGTGATCGATTACCTGCGGAAGAACTATCCCGATCTTACGGGATTCGACCTCGACCTGTGCAGCCTGCTTTGCTTCGGCTTTTCGCAGAATGGTATCCGGATGATCTACGAGCACAAGAACAATTACAGCCTTTACAACAAGCGCAGTAAGCTGCGCAAGAAACTCGGCTTGCAGGCCGGCGAACAGATCGAGCATTTTCTGCGGACGCTCATCATCGAATTGGGAAGACACCAATGCGATGACGTAGAATGATTTAGCGAGGTGATTATATAATCCGGAGCCGGTGCGATTGAAATATGCTGTTAATCAATGTATTGCAGGATATATAAATAGTATAAAAAGTCCCGGTGATGATACTTTTAGGGCGCGGAAATCCATTTGTCTTTTCTAACTTTGCACTACCGATCGGAAGAAAAATTCATGCTTTTAACAGTGCAAATCAAAATGAAAAAGATTATTTGCGGAGTGATCGCGTTATTCTCCGGTTTTGCTTTTACCGATGTGCTTGCTGATCCGGATTTCTATTGGCCGGATAATATTCGTGTCGAGGAGACGGTTTATCCTCCCACTACGATCGGTCGTAAAGAGATTGTGGATGCCAGTC
This sequence comes from uncultured Alistipes sp., assembly GCA_948442615.1. GTDB lineage: Bacteria > Bacteroidota > Bacteroidia > Bacteroidales > Rikenellaceae > Alistipes. Next base: position 14,873 of record CAOJSG010000032.1, on the reverse strand, counting down.
TGGATCGTGTCGGCGGAAAGGTCGATATCGAGTTCAAGGAGTCGGTGGACGAGGTCGTGGTATCCATCGTCGATCAGAGCAACGGGATGGTCGTTTCGCAGAACGTATGCGACACGGCGAACGAAATGACGACTACGCTCGATGCGCCGGCAGAGGAGGGGGCTTACATGCTCCATATCCAGGGCGAATCGTACGAGGGTATCGGCTACTTCGAAATGTAATGCGAACGTGGGGCGATCCGTTTTCCCGATAATCGGGAAGGCCTTTGCCCGGGGTTCGAATCCGGTCGGATCCGCGACGCCTCGGATCGCGATCGGGTGCACAAAGGAAATATCAGTGACTTTAGAAGAGAGGAGGGACCGTTCGCGGTCTCTCCTTTTTTGTCCGCAGGTTCCGGGGGCCTATCCGTCGGCGAATATTCCGGGCGCAGACGGCACCGAACCCGGGGTGCAGGCCCTTCGACAAAGGGCGTACGTAGGCCGATTGACGGGGTGCGGGAGACTTCTGCGAGATGGAGCGGCTCCGCGTCGGACGAACGGTTTCTGCAGTTCTCTCCGGGCTGCTGCTGCGGTTTGCCGGCAATCGATCGTCGAGCGGATCGCAACTATGCGGACCCGATGAAACGGAAGCCTTGCGGACGACAGGCGATCGCTTTGTCCGTATGCGGATTTTCGGAACATCCGGATCCGTGCAATCCGTCGCGGGAAACGGATCGGTGCATGTGCGGGTTCGCATGGCGAATGCGTGTGGCGCACGGAACGATGCACGCACCGACAGCAATGAAAAAAGCGAGAACCTTTCGATTCTCGCTTCGTACCCCCTCAGGGGCTCGAACCCCAACATTAAGAGTGTCGTGCTCTACCAACTGAGCTAAAGAGGCATCAACCTTAACGATTGCGAGTGCAAATGTAGGGATAATTTTCGTTTCTGCAAATTTTTTCCGAAGAAAAAAATGAAAAAAATGCGATTCCGGTTCCAGGCCGATGAACCTGCCGATCCGACAGGCATCGGCCTGTGATCTTAATCGTATGGTAATCAAAGATATGTCGGCCTTTACTTTCACGCGATCCGAATTCCTCGGATTTCCCGGCGATCCGGCTTCCGTGTATCCGATTCCGGCCCGGCCGCCGCACGGAAAACAGCCGGTTCGCACGCGGCGGGATCCCCACGGACAGCAGCGGTGTCGCCGTCCGCACGGCAGCCGCGGCTATGGCTCGTATTCGAATCGGTCGGTATTCCACTCGCCGGCGGCGTCGGGATAGACGATCGGCCGGTCGTGCTCCATGCGTTTCAGGTTCAGGTAGCTTTCGTAGAGGTTGATGCCGTTGGACGACTCCTCGGCCAGCGAGAATGCGATGACCGACGGGTGGCGTTTGGCCGTGTGGTAGCTGTCCTGCGTGCGTTCGATGAAGGCGGGGAGCCAGGCCGGGTCGTTGGTCGGGTTCGCGCCCTTGCGGCGCGATTCGCCGCTTTTGCGCGTGTCGATCGGCGCCTGGGCGATGGCGAAGAATCCCATCTCGTCGCAGAGCGCGTAGAACGAATCCGGCACCAGATCGGCCTGCGGACGCAGGGTGTTGTAGCCGAGCTCCTTCAGCGCCGCCATGTCGTTGCCCGTCAGCCAAGGCACCACGTCGCGTTTCTTGAGCTGGGCAGGGCGGCCGTTGATCGTCGGCTGCCCGTCGTTCAGTGCGACGGCGCAGAATCCCGGGTGCAGTTCGATATATTCCAGATAACGGCCCTCGTACTGCGTTTTCAGCCGCAGCGTGTAGCGGGTCGGCGTTTCGGGCTCCCACAGCAGATGGCGGGGGATGGAGGCGATGAAACGCACGGTATCCTCGCGCCGCATGTCGAGCGTGACGTCCTGGTGGCCGATGGCCGCCACCTCGTTCGAGGGAGTCAGCAGTTCGTAGTGGATGCGCGACGTCTTGGGGTTCAGGGCGCCCGTCTTCACGACGATGCCTATCTCGGCCGATGCTTCCTGTCCGTTCAGCTGCGTGCGGACGAAGACGTCGCGGATGCGCATCATCGGCTGGCTCATGACGTGCGTGCGCCCCAGCACGGCGGGTGCGTCGTGCTCCCAGCTCTCGAGCGCCGCGACGGGCGACGGGTCGTTCAGTGCGATCTCCAGCGTGTTGAGCCCCTCGCGGACGCTGCGCGTGAGGTCGAACTCGGCCGGCAGCGACGGATCGGCGTTGTATGCCACGGTCTTGCCGTTGAGCCGCACCTCGTAGTCCGCGGTGGCGGAGGCGACGCACAGCAGCACCGAACGGTTCGCCCAGTCGAACGGCACGGTGAACGAGGTCGTGAACCGGTTGTCCTGCCGCTCCCAGCGGGTCAGCGGCTTGAGATAGCGGGAGTCGGTCCATGCCCCTTCCGTGGCCTCGGCGGCCGAGGCGTAGCCGATGAGCCCGCCGCGGGGCAGTTCGCGCCCGTAGCTGGCCGGGCCGGGTTGCGCGGAGGCGTATGCGATCGAAAAAAGCGCCAGGATCGAAAGTAGGCTCTTCATAAAAATGCGTATATTTGTTCCGGTAAAGTTACTAATTTTTTCCGAACTCGCATGGCAGCTCTGCCCAAACTCGATTTTCCGGCCGTACGGCTGCGGGCCCGCCGTCGCGGGCAGCAGGTCGAGGTGTGGGACGAGCTGCGGGCCGTCTGGCTGGTGCTGACGCCCGAGGAGTGGGTGCGGCGCCATCTGATCGGGTTTCTGGTCGCGCACTGCGGCGTGCTGCCCAAACGCATCGCGCAGGAGTATGCCGTGCCGCTCAACGGACAGCCGCAGCGGGCCGACGTGGTGGTGGTCGACGACGATGCGCGGCCGCTGCTGCTGGCCGAGTGCAAGGCCCCCGACGTGGCGGTGGGGGAGCGGACGCTGGCGCAGGCCGTGCGTTACAATTCGGTGCTGGGCGCGCGCTATCTCATCCTGACCAACGGACGTGCGCACTACTGTTTCGAGCGGGTCGACGGACGCTATGTCCGCATGGCCGAGTTCCCCCGGCTATAGGTTCTTGAAATTCCGGCCGATGTACTGCTGGAAAGCCTCCTTGTAATTCTCGCCGATCGGCACGTACTCCGTGTCGCTGATGAAAATGCGGCCCCGCACATAGCCTTTGATGTACTTGAGGTTGACGATGTACGAACGATGCACGCGCATGAAGCTCTCGGCCGGCAGCGCGGCCTCCATGTTCTTGAGCCGGAAGAGCGTAGTGATGGTCGAATGGTCCAGCATGTGGATGCGCACGTACTCGCCCTCGCTCTCGATATAGACGATGTCGCTTATCCTCAGCAGCGAAACCTTGTAGTCGGCTTTTACGGAGAGGTACTCCTTGTCCTGGGGGTGCGCTTCGGCCTCGGACGCCTCGGCGGGGCGCTGGTTGAGGCGCAGCTCGTGGAGCGAGTAGGCTTTGGCCACCGACCGGCTGAAATCGGCGAAGCAGAACGGTTTGAGCAGGTAGTCCACCGCATCGAGCTTGAATCCTTCGACGGCATATTCGGAATAGGCGGTCGTGAAGATCACCATGGGCCGCTTGATGAGCGAGCGGACGAAATCCACGCCGCTCAGATCGGGCATGTTGATGTCCACGAAGATCAGATCCACGTCGTTCGAGGCCAGGAAACTCTGGGCTTCGAGCGCGTTGTTGCACGACGCGACCAGCTGCAGATGCGGAATCTTGGCGATGTAGGTCTTCAGCTGGCGCAGCGCCAGCGGTTCGTCGTCTATGGCGATACATTTAAGCATGGAGCGTAGGTATTACGAGTTTTACGCGGTAGATCGTCGGATCGTCCTCCTCGATGTCGAGCGTGTAGCCTTTGTCCCCGTAGATGAGCGACAGCCGTTTGCGCACGTTCTCCAGGCCGATGCCCGACGAGCCGCGGGCGCTTTTGCCCGCGTGGCGGCTGTTCGTGATGATGCCGGTCACCGCGCCGTCGCGGTAGCCGATCTCCAGGTGGATGAACGACGGCCGGTTGTAGCTCACGCCGTGTTTGAACGCGTTCTCCACGAAGACGATCAGCAGCAGGGGCGGGATCGAGATCTCGGGCAGCACCGGCGGATAGTTCACGCGGATGTCGATGGCATCCGTATAGCGGATGCGCATCAGCGCGATGTAGTTTTCGAGGAACTGGATGTCCTGCCGCAGCGAAATGCGCTCCCGGCCGGAATCATAGAGCACGTAACGCATCATTTTCGACAGTTCGATGACGGCGTTTTTCGCCGATTCGGCGTCGATGTCGATCAGGGCGTGGATGTTGTTGAGCGTGTTCATGAAAAAGTGCGGATTGATCTGGTATTTCAGATAATCCATCTCGGCCTGGAGGTTCTGCTGTTTGAGGTGTTCCATCTCCTGCTCGTCGCGGATCGACTGGTAGAGGAGCTTGATGCCCGCGTTGGCGCCCGTCATGAAGAATCCGAGCACGATGTTCCAGTAGATTTCCAGATCGGTGAACGACGCCTTGTGACGGTCGGCGAACTGTTCGGCGTCGTCGACGATATGCTGGACCACGTTCTCCTCGTACAGGTCCACGATCCAGAAAATCAGCGTGATGAAGAGCAGGTCGCAGATCAGATACGCCCAATAGCGGTGTTTCAGCAGCAGTTTGGGGGCGAACAGGCTGTTGTGGAAGAGGAAGATGATGAGATAGGGGGCTATCTTGCGCCAGGCGGTGAGGATGTTCTCGAGGTTGACATGCAGCTCCGAGAGCATTTTCGAATTGAGCACGGGTACCAGAATGATGGCTGCCCACACCATGAAATAGAGGAGATTTTCCCCGATCGCCTGTTTTTTGCGTAACTCCATGTGGCAAAGATAGAAAAAAAAGGAAGATATTCATCTTTCCGCTCCGTTTCCGTTCGGTCGTTTCCGGCTGCGGGGTGCAGGTCGCGATCGTGGCTTCGGTTGCGGGCGGCAGTTCCGGTTGCGATAGGTCGCGGGCTGTGCTGCGGCTTTTGCGGATCGGCTGTCCGGGTTTTGGTAGCGACGCGGCGGGCGCCCGATCCGTCGGGTCCGGGTCCGGGTCTGAATCTGAATTCGGGTTCGAGTTCGGGGGCGTGCCGGACGGTGCGGCCGGATTTCGGGCGGGGCGGATACGCCGAAAAAAACGAGCCGCCCCGGCCGGGGCGGCTCGCCGCGTCGAAAAAAGCAGGTAACCGAACTATTAGTGACGCCTCATCTGTAGAACTGGATTCAGTGACTATGAAGAAATTTCAATTCGGGAATCCAAAGGTTACCTGCTCGATCGTATGCCGTTCTCGTCTATTTGTTCAGCAGCGACGGCGCATAGAGGTAGCGCTTGATGCTGCGTTTGGGCGTTTTTTCGAATTCGGTCGGATAGATCGTGATGTCGGCTACGCGTTCGTAGGCCGCCACCAGCGAGTTCAGCTCCTTGAGGTTGTTTTCCATGATGGCGGGCAGTTCGCTCTTGTCGACGCCCTCTTTTTCCGCCTGTTCGTAGTCGGGCACGACCAGCGCTTTGAGCTTGCCGTCGCTCTCCAGGATCAGCGATTCGAGCACCAGGTACATGTTGTTCAGCCGGTCTTCGATCTCCTCCGGATAGATGTTTTGGCCGCTGCCGCTCAGAATCATCGTTTTCGAACGGCCGCGGATGTAGAGCGTGCCATCCTCGTCCATCGTGCCCATGTCGCCCGTGTGGAGCCATCCGTCGGGGTCGAGCACCTTTTTCGTATCCTTCTCGTTCTTGTAGTAGCCCGACATCACGTGCTCGCCCCGCACGAGGATTTCGCCGGCCGTGCGCTGCGGGTCGTCCGAGTCGATGCGCACCTCGAGCATGTCCGAGAGGTAGCGGCCGCACGACCCCGCCTTGAATTCGTTGTCGGGCGTGAAACTGATCAGCGGCGCGCACTCGGTCATTCCGTAGCCGATCGTGATCGGGAATTTGATCTTCATCAGGAATGCCTCCGTCTCCTGGTTCATGGGTGCGCCTCCCACGATGAATATCAGCACGTTGCCGCCGAACGCATCCATCAGTTTCTTGCGGATGACCGAGTAGATGGCCGTGTTGAGCAGCGGAATCTTCATCGCGATCGACATGGGGCCTTTCTCCAGCATCGGGAGGACCTGTTTGCGATAGACCTTCTCGAGGATCATCGGCACGCAGCAGATGATCGTGGGGCGCACCACCTGCATCGCCTCGATCAGGATCTTGGGCGAAGGGATTCTGCCCAGCAGCGTGATGTGCCCGCCCACGGCCAGCGGCGCCAGGAAGTCGAAGGCGCAGCCGTAGGCGTGGGCCAGCGGCAGGAACGACAGCGTGCGTCCTCCGCGCTGGAAGTAGCGGCTGCCGCTCTGGGTGTTGAGCGCCGTCTTGGCGAAGAGCACGTTGCCGGTGAGGTTGTTCACCGTGAGCATCACCCCTTTCGAGTAGCCCGTCGTCCCGGAGGTGTAGTTGAGCAGGATCACCCGGTCGTTGGGAATCGCCGGATAGGAGATGTCCTCGATGCCGAATCCGCGCGGATAGCGCTTGCGGTAGTTCTTGACGATGTTGCGCTGGTATTTGGTCAGCGACTGGCCTCCGCGTTCGTAGATCGCATGGAAGTCCGTGAGCGAAAAGACGGCCTCGATCTGCGGAATGCGGTCCTCCTCGATCACGTCCCAGAAGTTGTCGCCCAGGAAGAGCAGGCGGCTCTCCGAGTGGTTGATGATGTGGATGATGTCGTTGGGGTGGAAGTCCTGCAGAATGGGCACGATGACCGCGCCGTAGGTGATGGTCGCGATGTAGGTGATGCACCAGCGGGGGTTGTTGCGGCCGATCAGCGCGATTTTGTCGCCTCGTTTGATACCCGCCTCTTCGTAGAGCAGGTGCAGCTTGGCGATTTCCTTGGCCATTTCGTAGTAGGAAAAGGTCTCTTCCTTGAAATAATCGGTCAGGGCGGGCAGCTCGCGGTGTTCGCGGAAACTGGTTTCGTATATCTTCAGGAGGTTTTCGGTCAGCATGGGTCTTTTTCGTATGCAAGGTTCGGTAAGGGAGGGCGGATGCGTTCCGGCTTCGGCAGGGGCCGGGGCGGCGGATGTGCGGTCGTCGTCCGGACGTCTCCGCACGCGGCGGCCTATCGGTCCGATCCCTCTTTTCTATGCGGCGTTCCGGACGACGGCGGGGTCGTCTGCCGCGGTTTCCATATGTAGATCTTCGATTCGGTTCCCGCCCGCAGCCGTTCGATGTTCTTGCGGTGGGTGAAGATCAGCAATCCGGCCGTGAGGAACGAGAAGATCAGGAAGGGCGACGAGGCGGGCAGCGCCTGCATCACCTTGGGCGAGATGAGGGTGAAGAGCGGGAAACAGCATCCGGCGATCATCGAGGCGAGCGAGACGTAGTGGGTGACGATGAGCGTCAGCACCCACACGCCGAAGCACAGCAGGACCAGCGGCGCGTTCAGCCCGATCACCGCCCCGACGAGCGTGGCCACCCCCTTGCCGCCCTTGAATCCGGCGAAAACGGGGAAGATGTGGCCGACGACGGCCGCGATGACGGCGCCGATGCGCAGCATGTAGAACCAGAATTCGTGGCTTCCGCCCGTGAAGAAGTCGTCGTATTTCATCAGGTCCATGATCGTCACGGCGACGAACCCCTTGAGCACGTCGAGCGCGAAGACGGGCAGCGCGGCGCGGCGTCCCAGCACGCGCAGCATGTTGGTCGTCCCGGCGTTTTTCGAGCCGTATTCGCGGATGTCTATGCCGTAGTATTTCTTGCCGATCCACACCGCACTCGGAATCGAGCCGAGCAGATAGGCGATGATAATCATCGTGATAATGCAATAATAGGTCAGTATCATGCGTCCTTTTTTGAGGTTATGATATTGCAAATATAAAATAAATTTTCGAAAAGCCCTATCCGAACCCGAAAATTCCCTGTCGGCCCCGGACTATTTCGGCGGAAAATATTATCTTTGCGCAACGATTTCGCCGGGCGGCGATGTTTCGCGACGGGCCGTGTCCGCGGCGCCGCGTCGCGAAGCAGGTTGCGTCCGGCCTCTTACCAAATAGTAGGCTGTATGAATCCGAAAGCTTTACTCGAACCGATGGGCTCCTGGGCGTGGTGGCGTTCGTGGATGCTCATCTTCATCGGCTGCTCGATCATGGGCGCCGGTTTCGTCCTCTTCGTCAATCCCTACAAGTTCGTGCCGGGCGGTGTCTACGGCCTGGGCATCGTGCTGCACAACATCTTTCCGTCGGTGCAGGTCGGTACCTTCGGCTATATGTTCGACGTGCCGCTGATGATCGCGGCGATGCTCGTCTTCGGCGGGCGGTTCGGGACCCGCACGGTCCTGGCGGCCCTCTACACGCCGGGCTTCATGAACGTCCTCACGCGGCTGGTCTACCCGGACGAGGCCGCCGTCGAGAGCCTCGATCCGGCGCAGCTGCTGGGCGGCCGGCTCGATCTGTCGAACGATCTGCTGCTCACGTGCGTGATCGGCGCCGTGGTGATCGGCGTGGGACAGGGTATCGTCGTGCGCCAGCAGGCCACTACGGGCGGTACGGACATCGTGGCGATGCTGCTGCAGAAGTTCGCGGGCATCAAGTTTTCGACGGGCATCTTCCTGGCCGACGGGTCGGTGGTGCTGGCCGGCCTGGCCGTGATCGGCTTCGGCCTGGGCATCGGCGAGGCCGCAGCCAACGGCTGGATGCTGACGCTCTATTCGCTCATCACCATCTACATCTCCTCGCGCGTGATCGCCTATCTGCTCGACGGCGCGTCGTACGACAAGCTGCTCTTCATCATCAGCGACCACCATGCCGAGCTGAAGCGGTTCATCGTGGAGGACCTGGACCGCAGCGCCACCTATATCAAGGCCAAGGGCATGTATACGGAGCGCGACCGCGACATGATCTTCCTGGTTGTGAGCCGCAAGGAGGTGCATCTGGTGCAGCACAAGATCCGCGAGATCGATCCGTCGGCGTTCGTCGTGGTGACCGATGCCTACGATACGTTCGGCGAGGGCTTCAAGCAGTTCCCCGAGAAGGACGCCATCCAGGCGGAATAGGCGGCGCGGAACGGAATCTAAAATCTGCAGAGTGAACGTGAAACCGAATTTCAATACGCTGAGACCGCTCGCGGGCGAGGGCCGCAGACTCTTCGTCGAGACCTACGGCTGCCAGATGAACGTGGGCGACACGGAGATCGTGGTGTCGATCATGCAGCGCGAGGGCTATTTCCATACGGACCGGATCGAGGAGGCCGACGTCGTGCTCGTCAATACCTGTTCGATCCGCGACAACGCCGAACAGCGCATCTGGGGGCGCCTGAACGAACTGAAACGCTACCGCCGCGCCAAGCCGGGGCTCGTGATCGGCGTGATCGGCTGCATGGCCGAGCGGCTGAAGGAGCGCCTGACGGAGGGGCCGAACGCCGTCGACGTGGTGGCCGGACCGGATGCCTACCGCGACCTGCCGCAGCTGGTCCGCACGGCCGAAGCGGGCGGCAAGGGGGTCAACGTGCTGCTGTCGACCGAGGAGACCTATGCCGAGATCGCCCCGGTGCGTCTCGACCGCAACGGCGTGAGCGCCTTCGTCTCGATCATGCGCGGGTGCGACAACTTCTGCGCCTATTGCGTGGTTCCCTACACCCGGGGTCGCGAACGGAGCCGCGACGCCGCGACGATCGAGGCCGAGGTCCGCACGCTGTTTGAAAACGGCTACCGCGAGGTGACGCTGCTGGGGCAGAACGTCAACTCCTACCGGTCGGGCGAGGTCGGTTTCCCGGAGCTGCTGCGCCGGGTGGCTTCGGTGTCGCCCCTGCTGCGGGTGCGCTTCGCCACGTCGCACCCCAAGGACATGAGCGACCGCCTGCTGGAGACGATGGCCTCGATGCCCAACATCTGCCGGGCGATCCATCTGCCGGCCCAGTCGGGCGCCACGTCGATGCTCGGGCGCATGAACCGCAAGTATACGCGCGAGTGGTACCTCGACCGGGTGGCCGCCATCCGCCGCTACATGCCCGACTGCGCCGTCACGACCGACCTGATCGCCGGCTTCTCGGGCGAGACGGAGGAGGAGCATGCCGCTACGCTGTCGCTCATGCGCGAGGTGGGCTACGACTTCGCCTACATGTTCAAGTATTCGGAGCGTCCCGGCACCTTCGCCCAGCGCAACATGCCCGACGATGTGCCCGACGAGGTGAAGTCGCGCCGCCTGTCGGAGATCATCGCCCTGCAGAACGAACTGGGGCTGGAGAGCAACCGCCGCGACGTGGGCAAGGTGTTCGAGGTGCTGGTCGAGGGGCGTTCGCGCCGGAATGCGGAGCAGCTTTCGGGCCGCACGTCGCAGAACAAGGTGGTGGTGTTCGACCGCGGCGGCCGCGACGTGGGCGACTACGTGCGGGTGCGTATCACGGGCTGCACGCCGGCGACGCTGTTCGGCGAGGAGGTCGCAGGCTGATGCGGAGGCCTCTGCGGCCGATGCGGGCGGCAGGCTGCCGCCCCGAATGAACGGAATTTGACAATCGAAAAAAACGGAGAAAAGAAAAATGCGATTCGACGAACTCGACCTCGAGGAGGAACTTCTCGACGGACTTTACGATATGAATTTCGAGGAGATGACCCCCGTGCAGGAGCACACCATTCCGGTCATCCTCGAGGGGCGCGACATCATCGGCTGCGCCCAGACCGGCACGGGCAAGACGGCGGCCTACACGCTGCCGCTGCTGAACCGGCTGCTGCTGGAGGGCAATGACGACGACAAGGTCAAATCGGTCATCATCGTGCCCACGCGCGAGCTGGCCATGCAGATCGACCAGCAGTTCCAGGGCTTTTCCTACTACCTGCCCGTCTCGACGACGGTGGTCTACGGCGGCGGCGACGGCAAGGGCTGGGACGTGCAGAAGCGCGGCATGCTGATGGGCTCGGACGTGGTGATCGCCACGCCGGGACGCCTGATCGCCCATCTGCAGAACAGCGGCGTCGACCTTTCGGGCGTGAAATACCTCATTCTCGACGAGGCCGACCGCATGCTGGACATGGGTTTCAGCGACGACATCATGAAGATCGTCTCGTACATGCCCCGCGAGCGGCAGACGATCATGTTCTCGGCGACGCTGCCGCCCAAGATCCGCGAGCTGGCCAAGACCATCCTGCACGATCCGGCCGAGGTCAACATCGCCATATCGAAACCCAACGAGGCGATCGACCAGTCGGCCTACGTCTGTTACGAGAATCAGAAGCTGGGCATCATCCGCGAGCTGTTCGCCGAACCGTCCGATTCGAAGACGATCATCTTCTCGTCGTCGAAGCTCAAGGTCAAGGAGCTGGCCCGCACGCTCAAGCGCATGAATCTCGACGTGGCCGCCATGCACTCCGACCTGGAGCAGGCGCAGCGCGAGGAGGTGATGCTCGACTTCAAGAACAACCGCGTCAAGATCCTGGTGGCTACGGACATCGTGGCCCGGGGTATCGACATCGAGGATATCGGTCTGGTAATCAACTACGACGTGCCGCACGACCCCGAGGACTACATCCACCGGATCGGCCGTACGGCGCGTGCGGCGGCTTCGGGTGCGGCCGTGACGTTCGTCAACGAGGAGGAGCAGTCCAAATTCCGGCAGATCGAGAAGTTCATCGAGCGGGACATCCGCAAGGCCGAACTGCCGGCCGCCGTGGGCGAGGGTCCCGAATATGCCCCCGAAGCGAACCGCGGACGGTTCGCGGGCCGGGGTCGCAAGGGCGGCCGCGGAGCCGGCCGCGGACGCGGTGAGGAGCGCCCGGCATCGGGTCGCGGCGGCCGTGGCCGGAAAGAGCGGAAGCGCGACGGACGTCCCGCGGCAGCCGATGCGCCGGCCGCTGTGGCGGACACCATGCAGCCCGCAGCCGGAGAGACCGCGCAGGCGGCTGCGGCTCCGGTGGCGGACAACGACCACGCATCGGGCCGCGGCGAGGGGAATCGCGGTACGCGCGATCGCAAGCGACGCCATCGGGGCGGGCGGCACCATCGGCGCAAGTCGTCGGGCGAGGCTCCGTCGTCGGGCACCGAAACGCACGAGGCGTGATCGTTCCGTCCGCCGTCCGACCGGGGCGGAATGGCTGTCCGGGCCCGCGGCGGGATGTGGCCGGCCGGAAGCCGAGGCTCGAAAGCTGCAACCCGGAGCAGCCCGATAACTCTTTCGTCCGATGAATCCCGAAAAGAAAATCGCCCCTGCCGGATTATTTCCGGCAGGGGCGATTCCATGAGAACCGGACTCGTCGTACCTTCCTGCGGTTTCCGGAGGAAATTTCCGGAGAGGAACAAGTGTCTGGGGCCGATCCGAAATTTCCGGAGAAGGTTGCGGTACTCCTACGGGAATGCCCGGCTCAAAATTTCCGGAAGGAACAGGCACTGCGGAGCGGTCCGAAGTTTCCGGAAAGTGACCGGCCTCCTGCGGGAATGGCTCCGGTCTGCGGGGCGGATTCGTGCCGCACGGCGGCAGGCCGCCTCGATGTCGGGACGGATGCGCTCCGGGGAAAACCGCCCGCCGATCTCTTCACGGCAGCGGCCCGCGTGCGCGCCATTCTGCGTTTCGGCGTCCCGGCCGCTATTCCCGGATGCAACGCACCGAGTAGGCGTCGGCGCGGGCGCCTCCTCCCGCCGGCGTAGCGGTGATCATCTCGTTGCCGGCCTGGTCCTTGATCTGGAACGACAACACGGAGTAGGCTCCGCCCCGGAACATGTCGCCCGGGTAGGGCGCGTTGCCCCAGTACGACCCCCACAGGCCGCTGACGCTGCCCATCAGCATGGCGTACGACCCGTCGTAGCGCGCGGCCGCCGGGAAATAGGACCAGGTCCCGGGCCCGAGGTTGAACGTCCAGCCGTGGTCGTAGTCGTCGATCGACAGCTGGCCGTCGCCGCTCGTGTCGCGGATGTCGAAATCCTCGATCGTCCAGGAGTAGCCGCCCGAGGTCGTGAAGCTGCGGAACACGTCGGCCGGCGGCACCCGCCAGCCTACGGGACAGGGGTCGTAGAACGATTTCGACCCCTTGTTGACGAAGTCGTTGTTCGCATTCTTTTCGCCGCCTGCGGGATTGCCCCACAGGGCGTCGCTGCTTTGGTCGGCGCGCAGCCAGTCGCGCGATGAGGAGTATTGGGCATAGTTCGAGAGACAGACGGTCGGGTGGGCGATGGCGTAGGCCAGCGTGTTCGACTGGGTGTCCGACCAGGAGGAGTGGCCGATTCCGACGCTCTTCCCGGCTGCGTCGTAGAGCGGTGCGCCGACGGTCTGCGTCGTTCCCGTGAGGGTCGCGGCCGCCGGGAACGGATCCTTGCGTCCCCACTGGTAGAGCAGTCCGTAGCTGCCCGGATCGGCTGTCCGGTCGCACATCGCCCCGAGGTTGAGGTTCATCACCTCGTAGCCCGCAGCCGTGGCGAGCGAACCGACCTCGCTCTCCGGGAACCAGATATGCCAGCTCCAGAGAATCTCGCCCTGGGCGTTTTCGACAGCGATCAGTGCGTTGCCCGGTGTGCCCGATGCCGAGAATGCGACCTGTCCGCCGATCAGTTCCACGCCGTCGATCATCTCCGGCGTCGTCTGCCATACCAGTTCGGCCCGTGCGGCGGCGATCGCTGCCGGGGCCTCCAGCCCCTGCGTCGCGGCGCCGTTTCCGCGGACCGTGGCGTCGAACAGGTAGTCGCACGCTTCGCCGATCAGGTAGCAGTTGGCCGTGCCCGAGGCGCTCAGATTCACGGTGCGGCGTTCGCCCCTCTCCTGCGACACCTTCAGCGTGGTGCTGATGCTGCGGGGCGGGGTGCCGGCCGTGACGGTCACGGTCGCCAGCGGCATGAGGGAGGTCGTCGCATTCGGTCCGGCCGATACGGTCAGCCGGTTCTCTTCCGTTTCGATCCGGCACCACTCCTGGTCGGAAACGGCCTCCCAGACCGGAAGATCGGTCGATACGACGATCTCCGCACGGCCGCCTTCGGCCGGAAAGACGATCGGGGCGTCCGGCCGGAGCGTGAGCCGCAGTTCGGGTTCGGGGGTGGGTCCGGTTGTGTCGGAGGAGCATCCGGCCAGCGATGCGCACGCGGCGCAGAGCCACAGTCGAAGCATGTTTTTCATAGGGATGGTTTTTTAGCGTTTCGCGGATGTGCGAAGAGGTTGCTCTTCGGCGTTCCGCGGCCGGAGACGAGCCTCCGTGCAGGGCAAAAGTACGCTATTTCGGCAGAAAAACAAAATACGGCCGCGGCGGCCCCGCTCTCTGCGGCCGTTTCTGTTCCGGTCTCTGCGGTCGTTTTTTCCCGGTCTTTGCGGCGGATCCGGCCGTGTGCGGTCCGGCGGGCCCGAATCGGCGCGGCGGTCCTTCGCGGTCTCCGGAAAGATCGCGCCCCCGGCGGAGCGGTTCCGTCGGGGGCGTTCGGGGCAGGCCGTATGTTCCGGCCGGATATCCGGGCCGTCCGGTAGGGGAGGCTCCGGCCGGAGCCTCCCGCCGGGCCGTTATTTCTGGCGGAAGTAGATCTGCATCGGGACGCCCGAGAAATCCCAGCGTTCGCGCATGTTGTTCTCCAGGAAACGCCGGTAGGGCTCCTTGATGTACTGCGGCAGATTGACGAAGAACGCGAACTGGGGCGTCGGCGTGGGCAGCTGCGTGACGTACTTGATCTTGATGTACTTGCCTTTGGTCGCGGGGGGCGGATAGTTCTCGATCAGCGGCAGCAGGGCTTCGTTCAGCTCCGATGTCGGGATGCGGCGGCGGCGCGATTCGTAAACGCGTACGGCCGTCTGCAGCACGTCGAGGATGCGCTGCTTGTTGAGCACCGAGGTGAAGATGATCGGAATGTCGTTGAACGGGGCGAGCCGCTTCATGAGGAACTCCTTCCACTCCTTCATCGTGTTGTTCCCCTTTTCGATCAGGTCCCACTTGTTGACCACGATCACGCACCCCTTGCGGTTGCGGACGATCAGGT
>CAOJSG010000031.1 GCA_948442615.1 uncultured Alistipes sp. | reverse complement strand
TCGACACGGTGCACAAGATCGGCATGCCCGAGGCGCGCATCACCCTGGCCGAAACCGCGATCTACCTGGCCACGAGTCCCAAGAGCAACTCGGCCTACAAGGCCATCGGCAAGGCCCTGGCGCTGGTCGAGCACGACACGACCAATCGCCCCGTGCCGCTGCACCTGCGCAACGCCCCCACCAAGCTCATGGACAAGGCCGGCTACGGCAAAGGCTACAAATACGCCCATGACTACGAAGGCCACTTCGCCGAACTGGAGTTCCTGCCCGAATCGCTCGCCGGAACGAAATTCTACGAGCCCGACACGCAGAACGCCGCCGAAGCCAGGATCGCCGAACGCATCCGCGAACTGTGGCGCGGCAAATACTGAACGAAGAAACAACAACCAAAACCAATGCTATGAACATCTCCCGAACCCTGAGGCGCATCCTGCCCCTCACCGCGCTGTTCGCCTTCGCCTGCGGCAGCGACGACACCACCGCACCCGAAGCGCCCGCCCTGACGGGCATCACCCTCTCCGCACAGGAGATCGTCCTCGACGCCGGAAAGGTCGAACGGCTCCGGATCGCCGTCACGCCGGCCGACGCGGACGTCCAGCCCGCCGACCTGCAGCTCGTGGACGCCGAGACCGGGCAACCCTCGCGGTTCGTGTCGACCGAATGCACGGCCCGCGAGGAGAAAGGCACCTTCGAGATGGCCATCCGCGACAACCGTCTGGGCTCCAAATACAAGAAGACGCTCCAGGTCCGCTGCGCCGCGACCGGAATCGTCTCCGAGCCGCTCATCGTCATGAGCACCCCCTACATGCCCATCGTGCGCGTGCACACCGACACGCCGCAGAACGCGATCACCAAGGATACCTGGGTGCCGGGCACGATCTCGATCGACGGCGGCAACGCATTCGACGACCTCCCCGAAATGGTCACCGAGGTCAAGGGCCGCGGCAACTCCACGTGGGGCTGGAACAAAAAACCCTACGCACTGAAGCTCGACAAGAAGCAGGAGGTGCTCGGCATGCCCAAGCACAAACGCTGGTGTCTGATCGCCAATTATATGGACCGCACGCACATGCGCAACCGCGTGGCCTACTACATCGGCCAGCACTCCAAACTGGCCTACACCGTGCGCAACCGCTACGCCGAGCTCTACTTCAACGACCAGTACTACGGCTTCTACCTGCTGACCGAGCAGATCAAGGTCGACAAGAACCGCGTCGACATTCCCGAGCTGGAGGCTGCGGACAACGCGGGCGACGCGCTGACGGGCGGCTACCTGCTCGAATTCGACAACAACTACGACGAGGTCCGCAAGTTCCGCACGACGGGCACCGACATCCCGGTCAACATCAAGTCGCCCGACGCCGAGGAGATGACCGACGAGCAGTTCGCCTACATCCGCAAATACGTGAACGACGCCGATGCGGCCGTCGCGGCGCTCAGAAAGGGCGGCAGCACCGCCGAGCCGTTCAAATACATCGACCGCGAGTCGATGATCGACTTCTGGATCTGCTTCGAGGTGATGGCCAACCACGAGATCCTCCACCCCAAGAGCATCTATTTCCACAAGGACCGCGGCGGCAAGCTCGTGGCCGGCCCGATCTGGGACTTCGACTACCAGACCCTCATCGAAGGCACCAAGACCCAGTGGATCGACTACGACCTCGCGTACCAGTACAACGAATTCCCCTGGTACGAGAACAACTGGTGGAACATCCTGCTGATGTACGACGCCTCGTTCCGGGCCGATGTCAAGAAGCGCTGGCAGGAGTGGTACCCCTTCCTGAAGACGGTTCCCGACTTCATGGAGCAGGAGCGCAAGGCGATCGCCACGGCCGTGGCGCACGACAACCAGCGCTGGACGATCTCCGGCACGGGCAACCCCAACGGCGACGAGTGGCTCTCGTTCGAGATGGCCGTCGCACGCCTCAAATCGGTTTACAGCACCCGTCTGGAGTGGATGAACAGCCAGATTGCCAAGTGGTAGCGGCATAGCCCCGGGCGGGCAGCAGCCGAAGGCGCGGAAACCCGCCGGCGCCCGTCCGCGCACGGCGCCGGCATTTCCGCGAAAAAACGGTGCGCCGCACCGGCGCCGAACCGTCCGGGCCGAACCGGACCGGACCGGCCCCGCAGCGACGCCCCCGCGGACGCCGCTGCCGCCCTGTCGGCTCCGGCCGAACGACAAGAGACGAACATGAAACGCATAGGCATCATTTCCGACACGCACGGCACGTTCGACGCCCGTCTGCGCGAATTTCTGAGCGAGGTCGACGAAATCTGGCACGCGGGCGACATCGGCTCGCTGGAGCTGGCCGACGAGATCGCCGCCTTCAAGCCCCTGCGGGCCGTGAGCGGCAACATCGACGGCGGTCTGACGCGCCGCGTCCATCCGCCCTTCTCGGTCTTCGACTGCGAAGGGGTGCGCGTGCTGATGACCCACATCGGAGGCTACCCGCGCCGCTACGATCCGCGGGCCGTGGCCCGGATCCAGGCCGTGCGGCCCCGGCTCTTCGTCACGGGCCACTCCCACATCCTGCGGGTGATGTTCGATCCGGTCTACGACATGCTGACCGTCAACCCGGGCGCCGCGGGCAACTACGGGTTCCACAAGGTCCGCACGGCCGTGCGGCTGACGGTCGACGGCACGCAGATGCGCGACATGGAGGTCGGCGAATGGCCGCGCGAATGACCCCGCGGTCCGCTCCGTACGCCGCGACCGGCGGCCCCGCCCAAGACAGGATACGCCCCGAACGAACGCCGTTCGGGGCGTATTCATCTCCGCGCCGCGCCGCCCGCATCCGCCCTGCCGGAGCGATTCCGGAGAAAAGAGACGGCCGCCGGAGCCGAAAAAAACGGCCCTCCGCCCGTGCCCGGAAAGCGCCGCACGCCGCCCCGCAACCGTGCTGGCGACGAACCGCTTCGCCCGTCCGGCCCCCGCTTCCTCCCCGCCGGCGCGGCGGGGCCGGGTGAATACTTAACATAATATCGCCGCCGCGTCGTCCGTTATCCTGTCGAACTAAACGATGACGCAACATGCAACTGAAGATTTCAAAAACGCTCGAAAGCATCCTCGCCCGGGCCACGTTCAACGCGGCGAAGGCGAATGCCACCCACTCGCTCAAGGACATCCTCGTGCTGGAACTGCTGCGCGAAGAGGGTTCGCTCGCCTATCAGATATTGTCCGCCCGCCTGAAAGACTGGGAGCTCTACCAGGTCCGTCTGCGCCTCGAACGCGAGGTGCTGGAGACCAAAGCGAAAGAGGGCGAGGCACAGCAGCCCGAGCGCTTTTTCAAGGATTTCGCCGAAGAGCTGCGGCAGCATGCCGAAGGCATCCGCAGCATCTCGACCGGCCACGCCCTGCAGCGGATCGTGGGCGACCGCACGACGGCGGCCTCGCGCGTGCTGGAGATGTACGGCATCACGGCCGAAACGGTGGCCGAGGAGTTGCGGAAATTCGCTTCGGGCGACGAGTTCCGCACCCGCATCGAGGTGCGCATGCTCGACTTCAACGACGAGAACAAGCCCGAAGAGCGCCCCTCGACGCAGCTGCTCGAAAAGTTCGGCGTCGACCTCACGCGGCAGGCGCGCGAAGGCAGGATCGACCCCGTGGTAGGGCGCGACGGGGAGATCGAGCGCGTGATCCAGATCCTTTCGCGCCGCAAGAAGAACAACCCGATCCTGATCGGCGAGGCGGGCGTGGGCAAGAGCGCCATCGTCGAGGGGCTGGCGCTGCGCATCGCGGCGGGCCAGGTGCCCTATACGCTGGCCGGGAAGACACTCTTCTCGCTCGACGTCTCGTCGCTGGTCGCCGGCACGAAGTTCCGCGGCGAGTTCGAGGAGCGGATGCAGCAGCTGCTCGACGAACTGCGCAAGGCGCAAGACACGATCCTTTTCATCGACGAGATCCACACCATCGTCGGCGCCGGCTCCACGCAGGGAAGCCTCGACACGGCCAACATCCTCAAGCCCGCGCTGGCGCGGGGCGAAGTGCAGACCATCGGCGCCACGACGCTCGACGAATACCGCGAGAACATCGAGAGCGACGCCGCGCTCGAGCGCCGGTTCCAGCGCGTGCTGATCGAACCCACCACGGCCGAACAGACGCTGCGCATCCTGCACAACATCGCGCCGCGCTACGAACAGCACCACAAGGTGCGCTACACCGAGGAGGCGCTCCACGCCTGCGTGACGCTCACCGAGCGCTACGTCACCGACCGCTACTTCCCGGACAAGGCGATCGACGTGCTGGACGAGGCGGGTGCGCGCACCCATCTGCGCACGGCCCGCGAGCCGGAGTCGCTCCGGGCCATGGAGAACGAGCTGGGCGAGGCGCGCCGCGAACGCCGCGAGGCGGTGGAGGCGCTCGTCTACGAGAAGGCCGCATCGGCCCGTCTGCGCGAGCTGGCCCTCCGCTCGAAGCTCCAGGAGAGCCGGGCCGAGTGGCGCCGCGCCATCGAGCAAAGCCCCGCCGAGATCACCGCCGCCGACATCCGCCAGGTCATCACCTCGATGACGGGCATCCCGGCCGAGCGGGTCTCCGACGGCGAGATGAGCCGCCTGCAGGGGCTGCGCGACCACCTGCTCCGCCGCGTAGTGGGCCAGGAGGAGGCCGTGGAGCGCATCTCGCGCTCGATCAAGCGGTCGCGCGCCGGACTGAAGGACGAATGCCGGCCCATCGGGGTCTTCCTTTTCGTCGGCCCCACGGGCGTGGGCAAGACGCTGCTGGCCAAGGAGGTGTCGAAATGGCTGTTCGACGAGCGCCGCGGGCTGATCCGCATCGACATGAGCGAATACGGCGAGAAGCACAACGTGGCGCGGCTGATCGGGTCGCCCCCGGGCTACGTCGGCTACGGCGAGGGCGGCCAGCTGACCGAAGCGGTCCGCCGCCAGCCCTATGCCGTGGTGCTCTTCGACGAGATCGAGAAGGCCCATCCGGACGTCTTCAACACGATGCTCCAGCTCTTCGACGAAGGCCATCTGACAGACGGTTCGGGACGCCGCGTCGACTTCCGCAACACGGTCATCATCATGACGTCGAACGTCGGTTCGCGCGCCGTGGCGCAGAAAACCATGCAGGTGGGCTACAACACCGTGGCCAAGAACTGCGCCGAAAGCACCGCTCCGCAGTGCGAATACCGCAAGGCTCTGGAGCAGACCTTCGCGCCGGAGTTCCTCAACCGCGTGGACGACATCGTCGTCTTCCGCACGCTCGAACCGGCCGACGTGGAGAAGATCATCGAACTGGAGCTGGAGGGGCTGTTCGCCCGCACGGGGCGACTGGGCTACCGCGTGAAGATCACCGACGGAGCGAAACGCCGGCTGGCGGCCCTGGGCTACGAATCGCGCTACGGCGTGCGGTCGCTCAAGCGCACGCTCGCGGACAACGTGGAGGAGCCGCTCTCGTCGCTCATCATCGACGGCAAGCTGCACGAAGGCGACACGGTGGTGGTCGAGTCGGACAAGAACCGCGGCGTGCGGCTGCGCGTAGCCTGAGCGAGAGCCGCGACCGCCCGCGCACGGCCCGAGCGCGCACCGGATCCGCACCGGCGGCGAGCAGGAACGGCGGCGTCCGGGCCCGAAGATGCAACCCGAAGAACCTCGAAACCTCGACCGGAGTCCCCGGCCTTCCCCGACGAAGGCCGGGGACATTTCGTTCCGGCCCGTCTATTCGCCGCGGGGCGCCGCGCCTCCGTCGGCAGTCTTTTTCTCCGGGCAGCGATTCGCTGCGGCAGCCGCACCCCCGGCATCGGGCTCCGCCTCCGGGCGGAGGTTGCGCTGCAGACGCCGCAATCCGCTGCGCGCGAGCGGCGTAGCGCCCAGACGGGCGTCGAACGCCGCCTCGTCCATCGCCAGCCACTCCGCGGGACCCATCGCCACGGGGTCGAACAGCGGATCGAAGGCCGGAAGCGCATGCATCGGCGCCTGCCGGTTGTAGGGGCAGCAGCTCTGGCAGGCGTCGCAGCCGAAGATCCAGCCGCCGAGGTCGATCCGCCCGTCGGTCTCCCGTTCGACCGTGTGGCGCGAAATGCACCGCCGCGCATCCACCTCGTACGGCTCGGCGAGCGCGCCCGACGGACAGCTGTCGAGGCACCTGCGGCAGCTGCCGCAGCGCGACCCCTCGAACGGGGCGTCATAACGGTCCGCTTCGTCCGTCAGAAGCAGCTCGCCCAATAAGACATAGGTGCCGAAGCGCGGCGTCACCAGCAGCGACTGCCGCCCGATCCACCCCAGCCCCGCCTCGACGGCCAGCCGCTTCTCCGACAGCGGCGCCGTGTCGACGAAGGCCCGGCCCGCCAGCCCGGGGTATTCGGCCGCCAGCAGGGCGAACAGCCGGTGCAGCATGGCGCGGAGAGTCGTATGGTAGTCGGTCGCGCAGGCATAGGAGGCCACCTTGGCGCGGTGGCCCTCGGGATAGCCTCCGCCCGCACGGTTCTTGTACCCCACGGCGCAGACCACGGCCGTGCGCGCCCCGTCGACCAGCAGCCGCGGATCGAAACGCTTGTCGACGTTGCGCTCCAGGTAGCCCAGCGAGGCATGGCAGCCCTTTCCGAGCCAGGCGCGGAAACGCGCCTCCGACTCGGCGAAACGGCGGCAGGAGGCCACTCCGCAGAGGTCGAAGCCCGTCCGGGCGGCCAACAGTTTTATGCGTTCGGCAACGAGCATGTTGCGATTTCGGCCCGAAAATAGCGATTCTTCGGCGAAATTTCATAATTTTGCAACGAATTTTGCGTTCTTTCTGCGGAAAGGACTAATTGCAGAAATATGACAATCAACACCCTCTACGAACTCGTCCGCCACAGCGTGAAGGAGTTCGCTTCGAAGATCGCCTTCACGATGTTCGACGGCGAGGAGGTGACCTATGCCGAAGCGGGCGACCGCATCGCCAAGGTCCAGGAGCTGCTCACGGGGGCGGGTCTGCGGCCGGGCGACAAGGTGGCGCTGCTGAGCAGCAACATGCCCAACTGGGGCGTATGCTATTTCGCCGTGACCTCCGCCGGAATGGTGGCCGTGCCGATTCTTCCCGACTTCTCGGGCGAGGAGCTCGATATGATCGTCGAACACTCCGAAGCCAAGGCGCTGCTGGTTTCCGACCGCCTCTTCTCCAAGCTTTCGAAGAGCACCATCGAAAAGCTCAATATCGTCGTACGCACCAAGAATCTCGGCGTGATCGCCCGCAAGGTCTCGGACCGCGGCGCCACGGCGGTGCCCGCACCCGACGATACAGCCGTGATCATCTACACGTCGGGCACCACCTCCAAACCCAAAGGGGTGATGCTGACCCACAAGGCGCTGTGCGCCCAGGTGCACATCAGCCGCAGCATCTTCCCGGTGCACCCCGACGACACGTTCCTCTCGGTGCTCCCGCTCTCGCACACCTACGAATGTTCGATCGGCCTGATCTATCCCTTCTCGATGGGTGCGCGCGTCACCTACCTGGACCGTCCGCCCACGGCCTCGGCCCTCATGCCGGCCCTGCGCGCGGTGCGCCCCTCGGTGATGCTGATCGTGCCGCTGATCATCGAAAAGATCTACCGCCACCAGATCCTGGCCAAGTTCAGCTCGAACGGCTTCTGGCGCACGGTCTACCGGGCCGGATTCATGCGCCGCTACCTGCACCGCGTGGCGGGCAAGAAGCTGCTCAAGCTCTTCGGCGGGCGGCTGCGGTTCCTCGGGATCGGCGGCGCGAAGCTCGACGCGGGCGCCGAACGCTTCCTGCTCGAGGCACGGGTCCCCTACGCCATCGGCTACGGGCTGACCGAAACGGCGCCGCTCCTGGCGGGCGCCGCCCCCTCGATGGTGCGGCTGGGCTCGACGGGTCCGGCGGCTCCGGGGGTCGAAATGCGGCTGGAGAACGTCGATCCGCGCACCCGCCAGGGCGAAATCGTGGCGCTGACCCCCAGCGCGATGACCGGCTATTTCAAGAACCCCGAGGCGACCAAAGAGGTCTTCACCGCCGACGGATGGTTCCGCACGGGCGACCTGGGCGAATTCGACAAGGACGGATGGCTCTACATCAAGGGGCGTCTGAAGAACATGATCGTGGGCCCGAGCGGCGAGAACATCTACCCCGAGGAGATCGAGAGCGTGCTCAACTCCCACGTCTGCATCGCCGATTCGATCGTCACCGAACAGGAGGGACGTCTGGTCGCCCTGGTCCACTTCGACACCGACGAGCTGGAATCGCGGTTCGCCGAGCTGCGCGAGGAGTGGGGCCAGAAATGGGAGACGCGCAAAGAGGCGTGGGAGCAGCGCATGGACCAGCTCAAGGCCGAGATCAAAGAGTACGTCAACGCCAAGGTCAACCGGTTCTCGCGCATCTCGGAGGTGGTCGAGGAGAAGGACGGATTCGTGAAAACCCCCACGCAAAAGATCCGGCGCTTCCTCTACAACGGCAAGAACAACGCCGAGCAGCCGCCCGTGGCCGAGACCGAGAAATAGCGGACGAACGGCTGCAGCGAGATACGGGGAGGTTTTTCGGAAAACCTCCCCGTTCGTCGTATGCGGCCCCGCATCGGCCCGGGACTTCCGGCAGCGGGCAGGGCCGGCAGCGGTCCAAACAGCGACACGGATCCTTCGGCAGCACCCAGGGACGGGCCCGGCGCCGATCCGGCGCCCCTCTTCACCGACCCGGGTATCGGCCCGACCGCGGCTCCGGCGGCAGCCCTGTGCCGTTCTCGGTATCGCCCGGCGATAAAATCCGGTAAGGCGCGTCGTTTCTGCACATAAAATGACTACCTTTGCAGCCTTGCCCGGAGCGGGAATCGCTCCCACGCACCGGCGACAGGCCCCAGGCCCCGCAAACCGGCACCCGGACCGGAACCGAGAGAGGAGCGAAGAAGGGCTGGGGGGGGGCAGCTAAAGGCCGGAGAAGGACCGGACAGCCAAGGCTCGAAACCCGAAACTGCCCCGGATCAGGCGCCGGGCCCAACTCGGGCCGCCCCGGCCGAAAAGCCCGGGACAGCGACTCCGGGAAAAGACTCCGGGCCCGGATCGAATCGCCCCGGAACCGGAGCCGCACGCATACCGAAAACACCGCGCACGACATGTACAGTTTCTCGAAATACAAAGACCAGTACAAGGCCAACCTGCGGCTGGCGCTGCCCGTCGTACTGACCCAGCTGGGCCAAATTCTCACGCAGTTCGCCGACAACCTGATGGTCGGCCGCTACGGCGGCGACGACCCCACGCCCCTGGCCGCCGTATCGTTCGGCGGTGCGGTGGCCTTCATTCTCTTCATCGCGGCCGTCGGCATCGCGCTGGGCATGACGCCGCTCATCGGCGAGCTGTACGCCCAGGGCGACCGCAGGCAGTCGTCGCTGCTGCTGCAGAACGGCATCCTCTTCTACGGAGCGCTCGGCGCGGCGATGTCGCTCGTGCAGTACGCCGCCATCCCGCTGCTCTACCGGCTCGGACAGCCGGCCGAAGTGGTCGACATGGCCGTGCCCTACTACAAAATGCTGGTCTACAGCATGCCTTTCGTCATGCTCTTCTTCTCGTTCAAGCAGTTTCTCGAAGGAGTCGGCAACACGAAGGTCGAGATGTTCGCCACGATCGCAGCCAACCTGGCGAACATCGGCTTCAACTGGATCTTCATCTACGGCCGGTGGGGCTTCCCCGAAATGGGAGCCGAGGGGGCCGGACTGGGGACGCTCCTCGCCCGGATCATCGCCCCGGCGCTGATGATCGGTTATTTCTTCAGCCGGCCGCGCTACCGGTGCTACCTGGAGGGCTTCTCGCCGCGCAACCTCTCGCGGCAGGCCGTCGGACGGCTGCTGCGCATGGGGCTGCCCATCTCGCTGCAGATGTTCCTCGAGGCCTCGGCCTTCGTCGGCACGGGCATCATGATGGGATGGTTCGGGCCGATGGCCAAGGTGGCGATGAGCGCCAACCAGATCGCCACGACGATGGGCAACTGCGCCTTCATGATCGTCATGTCGATCGGCGCCGCCACGACCATCCGCGTCTCGCACTGCTACGGCGCCCGCAACATCGGCGAACTGACCGCGGCGGCCAAGGCCTCCTACCACCTGGTGCTGGCGTGGAACGCCTTCGCGGCGCTGGCCTTCATCTCGCTGCGGCAGTGGATCCCGACGCTCTTCACCACCAATGCCGACACGATCCTGCTCACGTCGCAGCTGCTGGTGTTCGTGGCGCTGTTCCAGCTGTCGGACGGCATCCAGAACGTCTCGGTCGGCATTCTGCGCGGCATCCAGGACGTGAAGATCATCATGCCGATCGCCCTGATCTCCTACTGGCTGCTGAACCTTCCGGTGGGCTACCTGCTCGGCTTCGGGCTGAAGATGGGTCCGGCGGGCCTCTTCCTGGGCTTCACCTTCGGGCTCTCGTCGGCCGGCGTGCTGATGATCCGGCGCATCCGGCGCAGCGTGCGCAGGCTGCGGAGCGAGCTTCCGCCGGCGGGGATTATGAATTCCTGAATTTTTTCCCTATCTTTACGCAAAATATACCCGCATATGGATTCCGAGAAACCGCATACCTGCAAATTCATCCCCGAAATCGGCCGCGGCTGCGCCTTCGCCGACGGCGGCAACGAGGCGGAGGCCCGTCCCTGCGACGGCTGCTTCAAGCTCCACGAGACCCCGTGGCTGGAGGGCTATCCCGAGAACATCCCGACCGACATCTTCGAGGTGCGCTTCAAGAACACGCGCCGCTCGTTCTACCAGAACGTCAACAACCTGCCGCTCAAGCGCGGCGACATCGTGGCCGTGGAGGCCTCGCCCGGCCACGACATCGGCATCGTCTCGCTGACGGGCGACCTGGTGGCCAAGCAGATGCGCCGCACGGGCTTCAACCCCTACAACGGCGAGTACCGGAAGATCTACCGCAAGGCCAAACCCTACGACATCGAACGCTGGCAGGAGGCCATCGCCCTCGAGCACGAGACGATGATCGCCGCCCGCCAGATCGCCGCCGACATGGCGCTGAACATGAAGATCGGCGACGTGGAGTACCA
Source organism: uncultured Alistipes sp. (assembly GCA_948442615.1). Lineage (GTDB taxonomy): Bacteria > Bacteroidota > Bacteroidia > Bacteroidales > Rikenellaceae > Alistipes. The sequence continues at coordinate 13,040 of CAOJSG010000031.1, read as the reverse complement.
GGGCGACAAGATCAAGGCGATCTTCTACTACATCGCCGACGAACGGGTCGACTTCCGCGAGCTGATCAAGGTCTTCGCCGAACGGTTCCACATCCGCATCGAGATGAAGCAGATCGGCGCGCGCCAGGAGGCCGGGCGCATCGGCGGACTGGGCGCCTGCGGCCGCGAGCTGTGCTGCGCGTCGTGGATGTCGAGCTTCTCGAGTGTCACCACCGGCGCCGCACGCGTGCAGGACATCTCGCTCAATCCGCAGAAGCTGGCCGGGCAGTGCTCGAAACTCAAGTGCTGCCTGATGTACGAGTACGACGCCTATGCGGACGCCCGCAAGGAGTTCCCGCGCCTGCGCGAACCGCTGCAGACGGCCGAAGGCGAGTGGTTCTTCGTGAAGAACGACCTGCTGGCCGGCACGATGTACTTCAGCTCCAGCAAGGAGACGATGTCGAACCTCGCTGCCGTACGCGTGGAGCGGGTCAAGGAGATCCTGGCGCAGAACCGCGCCGGGAAGAAGCCGGAGTCGCTGCTCGAAGCCGGCGAAATCGTGCCCGCGGCGGAAGAGCCCACCTACCGCGCCGAGGAGGACAGCATCACCCGTTTCGACAGCGCCAAGCGGCGCAGCCGCCGCAACCGCAGCCGCGGAGGCAAAGGACAGGGTGCCGGCCGCAGCGGCGACGACAGCGCGGCACGCAGCACGTCCGCGCCCCAGAAGGAGGCGCGCGGCGAGGCCGGACGTCCGCAGCGGAATCCGAAACCGCAGGAGCAGCCCATTCCGGCGAAAGAGGGTGCCGCACGGACGGAGGAGCGGCGCCAGTCCCGCGACGCGGCGAACGGCGAACGGCCGGAGAACGGCGCCCGCCGCAACGGCCGCAACCGCGGCCGCGGAAACGGAAACGGAAACGGGAACGGAAACGGAAACGGAAACGGGAACGTGCCTCAGCGCGAAGGTGCGGAGCATGCGACCGAATCCAGAGAGAACGGCCGGCCGGCAGCCGCCGACACCGAACGCACCGAACGCCGGAACGGGAACAACCGCCGCAGGCGCGACAACAATGCGCCGAAAGAGGGGAACGGACGCCGGGCGAACGGAAACGAAAACCGGACGGCTGCGAACGAAAACCGGACGGCCGACAGCAACGGCCGCGAATAGGATGAGACTGCGGACGTGGATCGCGGCGGCCCTGTTCGCCGGAGGATGCGTCGCCCCCCACGGCGCCGTCGTGACCGATGTCGACAGCCGGGGATGGAGCGACACGGCCCGGATCGACTTCGCGAACGAAGACTCGCTCGGACTGCGCGACATGCGGCTGTTCGTGCGCCACGACAACCGGTTCGCAGGCGGGCGGCTCGGGCTGCAGGTCATCGTCCTGACGCCCGATTCGGCCATGACGTCCGAACACGCCGTCGTGAACTTCCGCATATCGGACGCGGATGCGGCGCTCCGGCGCGAAGCGACGGCCCTCTACCGCCGGCGCATACGGCTCGGCCGCTGCGGCCGCTACAGCATCCTGCTCGTCCCCGACACGACGGTCCGGGGCGTGGAAGCCGTAGGCATCCGGCTCGATGCGAGCGAGTGAGCCGCACGCGGCGAGGAGGGGAACGGAGACCGGCGGCCTCCGCCGCGGAGCTGCGAGGATCCGGCATACGGAACGAACGGAGCCGCGCGCTCCGAAGAGCGACCGGCGGTCCCGCTCCGGGCGGAAGGGCCGCACAACATGATGGGTAAAAATGGGAAAAGACAAACTGCGCAGATTTCGCGAAAACCTGACCTTCGACTGCTTCGTACAACCCGAATTCGAGACGGTGTTCCGCCGCGACCACCCGCTCAAGGGGCGTTGGGGCGCCGATTTCTTCCATAACGACCGCCCGATCGTGCTGGAGCTGGGCTGCGGCAAGGGCGAGTATACCGTCGCGCTGGCCGAACGCGAGCCGCAGCGCAACTTCATCGGGATCGACATCAAGGGCGCACGCATGTGGCGCGGCGCCAAGACCGCGACCGAGCAGCAGATGACGAACGTGGGGTTCCTGCGCACGCGCATCGAATTCATCGACTCGTTCTTCGCCGCGGGCGAGGTCGCCGAACTGTGGATCACCTTCCCCGATCCGCAGCTCAAAACGCGCCGAGCGAAGAAGCGGCTCACGTCGCCCCTCTTCCTCGAAAGCTACGCCCGGATGCTGGCGCCCGACGCGCCGATCAATCTGAAAACCGACTCGAAACACCTCTACGCCTACACGGCCGAGGTGATCCGCCGCTTCGGACTGCCCTGCGAGGTTTCGAATCCGGACATCTACGGAACGGGCTTCGCCGACGAGGTGCTCTCGGTGAAGACCGCCTACGAGCAGGAGTTCCTCTCTCGCGGGCTTCCGATCACCTACACCCGCTTCTCGCTGGGCGGCGTGCGCGAATTCGCGCCGTTCGACTGGGAGGGCGACGAACTCGCGGAGAAGGACAACGAAAAGGAGCGCGCCCGCCGGAGCTGACCGCCCGCACGCCGCCGGGCGGGAATCGCCGAATCCGCCCTCTGTTCTTGCATATTCCGCAGAGGTTTGCTATATTTGCGCAACAACAGAACACGGAAAGTGTAAGTTTGTTCCCGAATCGCACGCAGGGCAACTCCCGGCGACGGAGCAACGAATCGACCCAGCCCCCCTCCGTCTCCGGACGGATGTACCGGACGCCGCCTGTCGCTGCTTCGCCCCAACGGCTGCGCCGCCGTGCTCCGCGATTCCGAAACAGCTTCGGCACCACGCTTTCCGCGAATCCAGAACTGCCGGGGTGCGGGCGCAAACCGATATTCCAATCGATCATGACTGAAACTCCTACTCAGAAACCGGACAACAACCTGGTCTGGGCCATCCTCTCCACGGTATTGTGCTGCATGCCGCTGGGCATCGTAGCCATCATCAAGGCCACTTCGGTCGACACGCTGTGGACCGCCGGCAAATACGACGAGGCGCAGAAAGCTGCGGACGACGCACGCAAATGGGCGATCATCGGCGCCATCTCGGGCGCTGTCGTCATCGTGATCTACGTGATCGCAATGGTCGCCGCCGCCGTCCTGGGCAACCTGTAGGACCTTTCCTGCGGCTGCCGTTGCTCGTCCGGCGGTTCCGACCGCCGGACCGGCAACGGCGGCGATCCGACCCCGGGAACCGATCGGTTCCCGGCGGCCCCGGCATCTCCCGCAATCACGCACCTCTTGGATTCGCATCCGAAAGCTATGGAAGAAGGAACCCCCGCCTGCAAGCCCGACAGCAACCTGGTCTGGGCCATCCTCGTCACCACGCTGTGCTGCATGCCGCTGGGCGTCGTGGCGATCGTCAAGGCCGCATCCGTCGACTCGCTGTGGGCCGCCGGCAGCTATGCCGAAGCCCGGAAAGCGGCGCAGGATGCCGGCAAATGGGCCGCCGTCAGCGCGATCTGCGGTCTCGTCATCGTCCTCTGTTACATGCTCTACATGATGACGATCATCGCGATCGCCGCCCTCCACGCATAACACCGGCGTCTCCGGTCCCGACAGACCGGTCGCCCCACGCTCCGCCGCCGCGGCAGACACCGGCCGCGGACGGCGTTTATCCATGCAACGGCCCCGGCACGGCCTTCGCTCCCCGCGCGCCGCATCGGGTCTCCGACCGAACGAACGGCAGACCGCCGGCGGAACCGCAGACGCGGCTGCGCCGAAATCCCGATCTCACGGATGAAACCGACGAACATCTCCGACCCCGCAATCCGAAAACGGCTCATCGTATCGGCAGGCGTACTGCTCGCACTCGGGCTGCTCGCGCTCTACGCGCTGTTCGATCCCGGCACGTCGATCCTGGCGCCCAAATGCCCCTTCAAACTGCTCACGGGATTCGACTGCCCCGCCTGCGGCAGCCAGCGGACGCTGCACGCCCTGCTGCGCGGACAATGGCTCGCCGCCTTCCGCTACAACCCCTTCCTGCTGCTCTCCGTACCCTATCTGCTCCTGGTCGCCTACACCACCTGGAGCGGCGGCGGCCGGGCCGCGCGCTGGAAAGGGCGGGTTCAGCACCCGAAGGTCGTGCTGACCTATCTGGCGCTTCTCGTCGGCTGGTGGATCGTGCGCAACACGCCGCTCTGGCAATAACCGCACGGTATCCGCGGCGGCCGGCGAAGGTTCGGGGTTCCGGGGTTCCGGGCCGGACTTCGCAGCTCCGGCAATCCCGCCGGTCCAGCCCACGCCCTCCCGACACACCGACGCATCCTTCCGGACGCACCTGCGCACCGGCCCGCCGCGCAGAACGGTCGCGCAAAACGGCGTTCTCGCCGCAGGCTCCGCCGCACGACGCAGGCACACCGTCCGACGACGAAAAACGACGGAGCACTCCCCGCAAAAGGAGTGCTCCGTCGTTCTTTCCCGGACCGAAGCGCCAGGCTGCGTCGTGCGGCGCCTATTTGATGCGCTCGTAGTACTCGCGCGTACGGGTGTCCACCCGGATCTTGTCGCCCGTGTTGATGAAGAGCGGCACGCGCACCGTAGCGCCCGTATTGACCGTGGCGGGCTTGAGCGAGTTGGTCGAAGCCGTATCGCCCTTGATTCCCGGCTCGGTGTAGGTCACCTCCATGTCCACGATGGGAGGAAGCTCGGCCGAAAGCACGGTCTCCTTCTCGGTGTGGAACATCACCTCGACGATCTGTCCGTCGACCATCAGGTCGTAATTGTTGATGAGATTCTTGTCGATGTTGATCTCCTCGAAGGTTTCGGTGTGCATGAAGTGCATGCCCAGGTCGTCCTCATAGGTGAACTGATAGGGACGGCGCTCCACGCGCACGGGTTCGATCTTCGAACCGGCCGAGAAGGTATTCTCGAGCACGCGGCCGTTTTCGAGGTTCTTGAGTTTCGTACGCACGAAAGCGGGGCCCTTGCCCGGTTTCACGTGCTGGAAATCGACGATCTGGAAGGTCTTGCCGTCCAGTTCGATGCACATGCCGATCTTGATATCTGCCGTTGTTGCCATAATGAATATTTTTATTTGTCCGATATTTCGTCGAAGGTCTCTGAGCCGCAGCCGGATCGCCCGGTCCGCAAGGCCCCGCAAAGATAATAAAAAAATCGGAAACCCGCAACCTCCGCGGCGACTCGGGAAATCCGGCCGAAAATCCGGCCCGCCGCGCAAAGGGACCGCGCAAGGAACGCCGCACGAAACACGCCGTGCAAGATTTCCGTTCGAAAGATGCCGGCGGCGGAACGTCCTGCCGGGACGCGCTTCCGAAACATGTGCTTCCGGGGTGCGCTTCCGGAGCGGAGCGGGACAACGGTGCGGGACAACGGTGCGGCAGGGCGGAGCGGAACGCCGTCAGAGCTCGATCGCCTTGCATTTCAGCCCCATCTGCCGGATCTTCTCCAGCGTGCGGGGCAGCGCGTAGCGCATGTTGCGGAAGGCCTTCTCGCTGTCGTGGAACACCACGATCGACCCGCCTCCGACGTACTTGGTGACATTGCGCAAGCAGGTGCGGGGCGAAAGCCTGCGGTTGTAGTCGCGCGAGATGATGTCCCACATCACCAGCTTGTAACGCTGCCCCAGCAACCGCGCCTGGGCCGGCGTGATGCGCGCATAGGGCGGCCGGAACAGTTCGGTGTGGAGCAAGTCGTTGGCGAAATCCACATCCTCCGTATAGCGTTCGAGGCTCATCCCCCACCCCTTCTGGTGCGAATAGGTGTGGTTGCCGATCTTGTGTCCGGCGTCGACGATGCGGCGGTAAAGATCGGGATACATCTCGACGTTCTTGCCCAGCACGAAGAAGGTGGCTTTGGCATCGTACTTGTCCAGCGTGGCGAGGATCCACTCCGTCACGCCGGGCGTCGGTCCATCGTCGAAGGTGAGGAACACCCCCTGCGGATCGTCGATCTCCCAGATCAGATCGGGCATCAGCCGGCGGATTATTTTGGGCGGTTTGAGGCGCATCGGTTCGCTATTGTCCGCAAAATTAGTGAAAATCCGTACGGTTACGCAAAATTTCGCTATTTTTGTATGGGAAACATCCGGGCGCGGTCCGGCCGATCGCGCGCCCCGCCGCCCCGAACCGCCCCGCCGAAGGGCCCGATGCGGCACACGGAGGGTCGCAGCGCCCGCACGCGGTCCGACAAAAATGGAGCGAAAAACGAAAAACATAACGACCATGAAACGATTCACCGTATTTCTGACGGCGGTCCTGGGACTGCTGCTGTCGGGCTGCGACGCGTTCCGCACCCTCTCGGACAAACGGCTGCCCGCCTCGCTGGGCACGCCCTACGAACTGATCGTCGTCTGCCCCCAGAACGACTGGACGGGCGAGCTGGGCGATACGATCCGCAAGGTCTTCACGGCTCCGGTGCCCTATCTGAACCAGACCGAGCCGCTCTTCGACGTGCTGCGCGTGCTGCCCGACGGGTTCACCAACATGGTCGTCAAACACCGCAACATCCTGAAAGTGGTCGTCGGTCCGGCGATCGCGCAGGCGGGCATCGCCGTGCAGTACGATCTGGAGGCGGCGCCGCAGATCGTCATGACCCTGCAGGGGCCCGACGAGAAGGCGGTGACCGACTACCTGTCGGCCCACCGCGAGGAGGCGGTCTACGCGCTCGAGAAGGCCGAACGCGACCGGGCGCTGGCCTATGCCGGGAAGTTCGGCGAGCCGCATCTGCAGGAGGTGATGCGCCAGCGCTTCGGCGTGGAGATGCGCGTGCCGAAAGGCTACGTGCTGGCCGCCGATCAGCCCGATTTCGTCTGGGCGCGTTACGAATATCCGGCCGCCAGCCAGGGATTCTTCGCCTACTCCTACCCCTACGAAGGCAAACAGTCGCTCTCGGAGGAGGCGCTGCTCGCGGCCCGCAACCGTTTCGCGGCCCGCATTCCGGGTCCGTCCGACGGATCGTACATGACCACCTCGCCGGTCATCGAACCGGCCTACCGCATGTTCCGCATGGAGGGGCGCATCTGGGTCGAGCTGCGCGGCTTCTGGGACGTCGAGGGCGACTTCATGGGCGGTCCGTTCGTCAGCTACACCACGGTGGACAAGGCCACCGGACGCGTCTTCACCCTCGACTGCTACGTCTATTCGCCCAAACTCCACAAGCGCAACTTCGTCCGCGGCGTGGAACACCTCCTCTACGGCATCGAATTCCCGCAGGCGGAGCCGGCCGAGAAGGCCCGGCGCTGAGCGGCGCGGATGCCGGATGTGCGGCGCCGCACGCCTTCGCCCGCACGCCGAGACGCCCCGCTGCGAAGGCCGCACCGGCCCCCGGCCCGCAATCGGCCCCGACAAGCCGCACGGCACGACCTGCGACCCGGCAGCCGCGAAGGCATCCGATCCGGCGGCCGCAGCCCGCGGCGACCCATCTCCCGCACCCGAATCCGGCCCGGCGACGCTTCCCGGCCCGCGGCCGGGCCCGACGAACCACAACCCAAACTCCGATGACACAACTCCTGACATACCTGTTCGGCGGCATCTACACGCTGACCATCGTCGGCATCATCCTGGTCATCGTGACCGACAACCGCAATCCGCTGAAGACGGTACCGTGGATTCTCGTGCTGCTCTTCGCGCCGATCGTCGGCGTGGTCTTCTACTTCTTCTTCGGGCAGAACCTCAGCAAGCGCCGCATCATCTCGCGGCGCACGCGCAAGCGCATGACCAGGCATCTCGACGAAAACGGCGGCGAGGAGACCTCCCGCATCCCGGAGGCATACGCCCCGCTGGCCGCCATGCTCGGCACGACCCTGCATGCCGTACCGCTCCGCGGCAGCCGCATCACCCCCTACACGACGGGACGGGAGAAGATGGAGGCGCTGCTCGAGGCGATCGGCCGGGCCGAGGACCACATCCACCTGCAATACTACATCATCGCCGACGACGCGACGGGCCGCCGGTTGCGCGATGCGCTCGTCGTCCGGGCCCTGTGCGGCGTGGAGGTGCGCCTGCTCTACGACGACGTAGGCAGCCGCAGCGTCAAAAGCGCCTTCTTCGCCCCGCTGCGCGCGGCCGGCGCCCAGGTGCACGCCTTCCTGCACGTGCAGTTTCCGCGCTTCACGAGCAAGGTCAACTACCGCAACCACCGCAAGATCGCGGTGATCGACGGCCATACGGGTTTTCTGGGCGGGATGAACATCGCCGACCGCTATGTGGCCGGCACCGGATGGGGGATCTGGCGGGATACCCATTTCAAGATCGAAGGGGCGGGCGTCGCCGGATTGCAGACCTCCTTCCTGAGCGACTGGTCGGCGACGACCAAATGCCGCCTCGCGGACGACCGGTACTACCCCCCGCAGCCCCGCTACACGGACAATATCCTGCAGATCGTCCCCAGCGGTCCGTTCGGCAAGTGGCGCACGCTCCTGCAGGCCGACTGCCGGGCCATCGCCAACGCCCGGCGGCGCGTGTGGATCCAGACCCCCTACTTCATCCCCTCGGACTCGCTCAACACGGCGCTGCAGACCGCCGCGCTGGGCGGCATCGACGTACGGCTGATGCTGCCGAAGCGCTCCGACTCGAAAGCCGTGGATCTGGCGACCCACTCGTTTCTCGACGACCTGCTCCGCGCCGGAGCGAAGGTCCACTTCTACACTCCGGGATTCCTGCACTCCAAGCTGCTGATCGTCGACGACACGCTCACGGTCATCGGCTCGGCCAACATGGATTTCCGCAGTTTCGAGCACAATTTCGAGATCAACGCCTTCGTCTACGACGCGGAGTTCAACGCCCGCATGGCGGCGGTCTTCGACGACGACCGCACCCACTGCCTGCGCGTGGCGCCCGGCGAGTGGTTCAACCGCCCGCGCCTGCGCCGCCTGGAGGAGTCGTTCATGCGGCTCTTCTCGCCGCTGCTGTAGCCGCGCCGCAGAACCGCAAACCGGACCGAAGGCCGGGCCGCATCACCACACGATCGGCTCCTTGCCGACCGAGACGAGGTATTCGTTGGCCCGCGAGAAGTGGCGGCAGCCGAAGAATCCCCGGTAGACCGACAGGGGCGAAGGATGCACCGCCCTGAGCACGAGGTTGCGCTGCGCATCGGCGATGGCCCCCTTGCGCTGGGCGTAGCTGCCCCACAACATGTAGACGATCCCCTGCTTGCGTTCGGCGATGGTCCGTACCACGGCATCGGTGAAGGTCTCCCATCCGTGCCCGGCGTGCGAGGCGGCCTCGTGCTCCCGCACCGTCAGCACGGCGTTGAGCAGCAGCACCCCCTGCTCGGCCCAGCGGTCGAGGTTGCCCGAAGAGGGCACCGGCGTCCCCGTATCGTCCGCCACCTCCTTGAAGATGTTTTGCAGCGAGGGCGGGAACGGCACCCCGTCGCCCACCGAAAAGCAGAGTCCGTTGGCCTGCCCGGGGCCGTGATAGGGATCCTGGCCGATCACCACGACTTTCAGTTTGTCGAACGGGCATTTGTCGAAAGCCCGGAAAATATTGCTGCCGCGCGGAAAAATCCGCCGCGTCGCATACTCCTGCCGCACGAAGGCGGTCAGCTCCGCGAAATAGGGTTTCTCGAACTCAGGCGCCAGCAGCTCCTTCCAGTCGGGGGCGATCTTCACATCCATATGTCAAAAGGATTAAATTGGGGATACGTTGCGATAAGTTCGGGTAAATGTAGTAAAAAGTCGGCAGAATAACCTTATCTTCGTAACGAAATTCCGTACGAAATGAAAAAAACAGCGCTTCTCCTGCTGCTGTGCATGGCCGTGCAAGGCGCGACCTGCCAGCAGATACGCAACCTGATCTATCTGATCGGCGACGGCATGGGCCTGGCCCATGTCTCGATGCTCCGCATCGAAAACGGCTACGAACCGACGGCTTTCGACCGCGCGCAGCACGTGGCCCTCATCTCGTCGCAGTCGGCCAACAACCGCGTGACCGATTCGGCCGCGGCCGGCACGGCCCTGGCCACGGGCCACAAGGCGAACAACGGCAGCCTCGGGCAGCTGCCCGACGGAACCCCCGTCCAGTCGCTCGTGGCCACCGCGGCGCGCCGCGGATTCTCGACCGGCCTGGCGGTGACCTGCTACCTGCAACATGCCACGCCCGCGGCCTTCTACGCCCATACGGGCCGCCGCGGCGACCTGCGGCACATCACGCGCGACATGCTGGCGAGCGACATCGACGTGCTGCTCGGCGGCGGCCGCCGCTGGCTCGCCGAGGAGGAGTCGGCGGGGCGCACCTATTTGGATGCTTTCCGCCAGCGCGGCTACCGCATTGCCGAGCGGATGGCCGACACCGACACCGTCCGTGCGGGCCGGCTGCTGGGTGTCTTCGCCGAGGAGGAGTTGCCCGACATCCGCACGCGCGATACGAGCTACCTGGCCGCAGCGACCGCCAAGGCGCTGGAGATCCTTTCGAACAACGTCGCGGAGGGCGACCGCGGCCTGGTCCTCATGGTCGAAGGGTCGCACATCGACTACGCCGCCCACCGCAACGACGCACCCTGGCTGCTCGAAGAGTTGCGCGACTTCGAACGCGCCGTCCGCACGGCGATGGACTTCGCCGACCGCACGCCCGGAACGCTGGTGGTGGTCACGGCCGACCACGAGACGGGCGGCCTCTCCATCCCGAGCTGCAAGACCGACTTCACGCAGGCCGAGAGCGGCATCCAGTACGATTTCGGCTCGACAAGCCACACCGGATCGATGCTGCCCGTATTCTTCTACGGCGAAGGAGCCGACCGGATCTCCGGCATCCTGGACAACACCGAACTGCCCCGGCGCCTGGCACAGCTGCTGGGGCTGGAGCTGCAGGACGAATGACGGCCGGCCGTTCCGCCGCACGCCCGAGCATCCGCCCCGACACCCGATCCGCCGCCCGTTCCGACAGGCGGCGGATTTTTTCGCGCCGGATCGGGACCGCTGCGAAGCCGCCCACGACGGCTCCGCAGCCGAAAAAAATCGCGGAGAATCGATCGCGAATCGCGAATTTTACGTAAATTTGCGAGTTACAAAGAAAAACCGAAGAACGCCATGTACAGAACCCATACGTGCGGCTCGCTGCGGGCCGAGCATGTGAACGAAACCGTCACCCTCGCCGGGTGGGTGCAGAAAGTGCGCAACCTGGGCGCCATGACCTTCGTCGACCTGCGCGACCGGTACGGCATCACGCAGATCGTCGTCGAGGAGCACAGCCCCGCCGAGGTGCGCGAAACGGCAGCGAAGCTGGGCCGCGAGTTCGTGATCCAGGTCACGGGGCGCGTGATCGAGCGCGAGGCCAAGAACCCCAAGATGCCCACGGGCGAGATCGAGGTCGCGGCCGACCGGCTGACGGTGCTCAACGAGGCGCAGACGCCGCCTTTCACCATCGAGGAGCACTCCGACGGCGGCGACGACCTGCGCATGAAATACCGCTACCTGGACCTGCGCCGTCCGCCGCTGCAGCGCAACATGATCCTGCGCCACAAAATGGCCCAGGAGATCCGCCGCTTCCTGGACAGCGAGGGCTTCCTCGAGATCGAAACGCCCTATCTGGTGGGATCCACGCCCGAAGGCGCCCGCGACTTCATCGTGCCGAGCCGCATGAACCCCAACCAGTTCTACGCGCTGCCCCAGTCGCCGCAGACCCTGAAGCAGCTGCTCATGGTGGCCGGCTACGACCGCTACTTCCAGATCGTCCGCTGCTTCCGCGACGAGGACCTGCGCGCCGACCGGCAGCCCGAATTCACGCAGATCGACTGCGAAATGGCGTTCGTCGAGCAGGAGGACGTGATCGAAGTGTTCGAGCGCTGGGCCAAGCACATGTTCCGGCACGTGATGGGCATCGAGTTCGCGGAGCCGCTGCGCCGCATGCCCTGGATCGAGGCGATGGAGAAGTACGGTTCGGACAAGCCCGACCTGCGCTTCGGCATGGAGTTCGCCGACCTGACCGACCTGGCCAAAGGCCACGGCTTCTCGGTCTTCGACGATGCGGAATACGTGACCGGATTCGCCGCCACGGGCTGCGCGGGCTACACGCGCAAGCAGATCGACGCCCTCACCGAGTTCGTGAAGCGCCCGCAGGTCGGCGCCAAGGGCCTCATCTGGATCCGCGTCGAAGAGAACGCGCTCAAATCCTCCGTCGACAAGTTCTTCTCGCCCGAGGAGGTGCGCGCCCTGGCCGGACGCTGCGGCGCCGGAGCGGGCGACATGGTCTTCATCCTCTGCGGACCCAAGTTCAAGGCACTGACCCAGTTGTGCGCCCTGCGCCTCGAAGTCGCACAGCAGCTGGGGCTGCGCGACCCGAAGAAGTTCGCGCCGCTGTGGGTCGTGGACTTCCCGATGTTCGAGTGGGACGAGGAGACGCAGCGCTTCTACGCCATGCACCATCCGTTCACCTCACCCAAACCCGAGGACGTGCAGTACCTGGAGAGCGACCCGGGCCGCGTGCGCGCCAATGCCTACGACTTCGTCTGCAACGGCACCGAAATCGGCGGCGGCTCGATCCGCATCCACGACGCCAAGCTGCAGGCCACGATCTTCAAGTGCCTGGGCTTCACGCCCGAGAAGGCTCAGGAGCAGTTCGGTTTCCTGATGAACGCCTTCAAGTTCGGCGCACCTCCCCACGGCGGTCTGGCATTCGGTTTCGACCGGCTCTGCTCGCTCTTCGGCGGCTCGGAGTCGATCCGCGACTACATCGCCTTCCCGAAAAACAACGCGGGCCGCGACGTGATGCTCGATGCCCCGGGCTATGTCGACCCGACGCAGCTGGACGAGCTGTATCTGGAGCTGAAGCGGCCGCAAGAGTAAATGTATTCGATTGCATATCAGACGATAAAGGCGCTCTTCGAGGGGCGCCTTTATTCGTCGCGGACTCTGTCCGGCCGGCCGACGGCGGCGCCCGGCTCTCTTTCCGGAGAAGCAGCGGCCGCATCGGCAGGAGCCGGCCCTGCCGCAGCCCAAACAGGCGTGCTCCGCAGCTGCCGGACGGATCGGATCCGACCGCTCCTTCGCTGTTCGCAGCGGTCGCAGGGATCGGCTGCAGGGAGAATATTCGATTTTCTCCCGCCAAAAAGCGCAAAACGCTTGCCGATTCGGAAAAAAGCGCTATATTTGCACTCGCAATCAGCAAACGGTGCGTTAGTTCAGCTGGT
>CAOJSG010000030.1 GCA_948442615.1 uncultured Alistipes sp. | reverse complement strand
GGCTACGGTTATGGTTACGGATATGGCTACGGTTACGGCTATGGCGACGATTACAAGGAGACGAGCTACCGCAAACGGCTGCTCGGCTTCCTGAAGAAACTGACCGGACGCAAATAATATGGCGATACACGATGCGATCATAGCCGTCGATTTCGACGGAACGGTGGTGACGCACGCCTACCCCTATGTGGGTGAGGATGCCGGGGCCGTGCCGGTGCTGCGGGAGCTTGTCGACAACGGCTGCAAGCTGATCCTGTATACGATGCGCAGCGACAAGCTGCTGGAGGCCGCCGTGGCGTGGTTCCGCGACCGGCAGCTGCCGCTCTACGCGGTGAATTCCAACCCGGAGCAGGCGCACTGGACCGCTTCGCCGAAGGTGCATGCCGACCTCTATATCGACGATGCGGCCTTGGGCTGTCCGGTCCGGTTCATCGACGGCATACGCCATCCGGTGGCGGACTGGGGGCGGATCCGCGAGCTGCTGGTCCGCGAAGGCTATCTGGACTGAGCCTCCGACGGGGGCGGATCCGCCGCAGCGGTGGTCTCTCGCCCGGAGCGGAAGACTGTCTATCGCGCTGTCCGGCCGTTGGGACGTATCTCTTCTGCGGCTTCGGCATTTACGCGATTTTATAACAGTTCCATGACCCGACGGGGTTGCGGAACTGTTTTTTTTGCCCGGGGCGGAACCTTTTTGTTCGTGCGCCGAGTTCTTCCTCCGTGCGGAGGCTCCTCGGATGTTGTTCCCGATCCTCTGTTTCAGGCGGACGACCCTTCGAATGCTGCTGCGAATAACCGGCTGCGGTATCGTGCGGCAGACGGGGCCGTGCGTAGCATGGGGCAGACGGGACATAGCAACGGTGCGGCGCAGGGCAGTACCGGCCGCCGTGTTGCCGTGTTGCTGTGTTGCCGTGTCGCCGTGTCGCCGTGTCCGGGCCGCGCGGCCGGCCGGTTCCCGAGCCTGTCCCCGGAGAGAGCAGGCGCCGTGCCGTCCGCTGCGCCGGGGCACGAAAAAAGGAGCGCTCCGAGGAGCGCTCCCTGTCGTCTGACAACGAATCCGTTATTTTACATAGATATAGAATTCGCTGAGGTAGATGTAGCTGCCGGACGAGTACCAGCTCTTGGTGAGTTCCACACGCAGGTGACGGGTGTGAACTACCGGGAACGAGATGTACTGCGGGCTGATCTTGGGCAGGTCGTCCGACAATTCGTAGAGCAGCGTCCAGTTCGTACCGTCTTCGCTCGTGTAGATATTGCCGTTGCGGACCGCGTACATCTCATAGTCGTAGTAGGACTGGAGTTTGATACCAATCACGTCCTTGTATGTCCCGAAGTCCACGGCGAAGTCGAGTTTGTTCGATCCGGCGTAGCAGAACGTGCCGGTGTTCCCGTCGATGAGTCGGGTGGTCACGTTCGAGATGGGCACATCCGATCCCGGAGTGATCCTATAGCCCGAACGCTCGGTTTCGAGGTGTCCGGACGTCGGCTCGGTATACTCCAGCGCCGCCTGTTTGATGCGGTAGAAGAAGGTCGCGTCGAACTCGATCTCGTCGCCCTCGATTGCTTTGACCGTGAGCGGCAGCTGGTATTCGCCGCCGGTCTCGTTCATGAACGAGGCGTCGGTGAGCTGCGCTTTCAGCGTCACGGACGAGCTGCCCGCCGGGATGGTGATCGAGTTGCCGCTGACGGCCTGTCCGTTCACCGAGAACGATACGGCCGAGCGGGGAATCGCCTGGTCCGTCTCGCCGTTGAGCGAGAAGTCCGGTTCGAAGGTCACCTTCACGTCTTTTTCCGACGGATAGCGCAGGCTGACGATCATGTCGCCGAAGTAGGTGTTTACGAGGTCGCTCGGGCCGGTACCCTTGATGACCGACGTCTTTTCGCCCGAGGCCAGCGCCACGCTGAGCGCATTGGGAATGTAGTCTCCCACGCTGAGCGTATAGTTGACCAGGTTGCGGTTCGAACTGATCTTCACCTTCGGGTCGCCCGAGATCTCCGCGATGTAGACCGGTGCGATGTAGCGGGTGGCATCCTTCGAAACCGTCGCGAATTCCGTATCTTTCAGAACGACGCGGACCTCGGTTTCCGTGCTTCCGGCGGGGATGATGATCTCCTCGGTCACTTCGCCCGAGGTGGGGTGGAGTGCCATGAAGGAGAGCGCCGAGGGAGGCAGCAGGTTCTGCGTTTCGGGGTCGACGGCCGCCTCGTCGATTCCGAAGCGGATCTGCATGTCGGTCTCCACCGGCTTTTTCAGCCGCACGTGGAAATTGGCGAATAATCCGTTCGCCATCACGCCGCGGGCGTCGTGCGTGGCCGCGAGCGCCGGTGCGTCGATGGTCTCGGGATAGAGCTGGTAGTAGATGTAAGCGTAGTTGCCGTAGTAGTATGCGGGTACGCTTTCGTCATCGTCTCCGCAAGCCGTGGTTCCCAGTACGAGGAGCGCGGCTGCAGCGAAAGCCAGTTTGTTCCAGTATTTTTTCATAATCGAATCTTTTTGCGGGTTACGTTATTTGCCGTCGAAACGCTGGCCTTCGATCCATTGCGGTGCGTAGAGGCAGACGATGTCGCGGCCGTTGCCGGTGCAGTCCTTGTAGGTGTCGCCCTGGCCCTCGTTCATCTTGTAGTAGGCCACCAGACCCTCGGCGTTGGGGCTGACGGCCGCATGCATGTTGGCCGTAAGCTCCGACTCGGAGAGGGCGCGCTGCCAGATGCGCAGCTGGGCCATGCGCGAATTGCCGCGGTTGTAGGCCTGACCGCTCGAGTGGATGCTGATACCGTTCAGTTCGATCGTCTCGGTGTCGATGTCGAGCTTACCGGTCTTCTTGCCGTTGACGTAGATCGAGAGCTCCTTGGCCGACTGGCTGTAGATGAAGGCCAGATGGTCCCATTTGCTGTTCTCGAACAGCGTCGGGTTGTTGACCTGCGAACCGCCGTACTTCACCTGGAGGCTGTTGTAGGGGATCGACGTGTCGCCGAAACGGATGTAGATCTCCTTCGAAGCCACCATGTTGATGATCGCCTGGTTGTTGATGGTGTAGTTGTCCTTCCAGTTCAGGCACTCGATCGACCAGTCTTTGGTCGATACCTTCCACTGTTTCGACTCGTCGCTTTTCGGCATGCAGCGCCAGGTCATCTGGGGCACCCACTGGATCAGCGGCTTGTCGAGCAGGTAGGTGAGGCTCGACGAGCTGACGGACGCATGCACGGGGCCGTCCACGCCCGAGATCGTGATGGGCAGTGCGTACTGCTCGTCGTTGGGCGTTTCGTAGGGCGCGATGGTGATCGGAATCGTCGCGCTGCTCTCGTTCGGCTCGAGAAGGATCTTGTCCGGCATGGTGACGTATTCCGCGGGCAGCGTGAGGTAGTTGGCGCCGTTCTTGGCGTTGTACTCCTCGACGAGCGCGGGGTCGATGCCCAGCGTCACCGTCACGGGAGCGCTCTGCGGTTTGACGAGTTTGACCGTCAGCTTGGTCTCCGATGCGACGGTCCCTTCGATCTGCATTTTGACGAACCGCGAGGAGGCCGCTTCGCCGATGTATACGCGCTCGTAGTCCGGCTGCAGTTCCGCTTCGCAGCCCGGAAGCGCGAGCATTGCGCCGCTCAGCGCGAGAGCCGATATGATGCTTTTGATTTTCATCGTTTGTTGCGTTTAATGATTACTGAATGAACGGATTCATGATCCCCGTAGCGATGCGCAGCCACTTGTATTCGGGGTTGTTCGGGTAGTCGTATTCCATGTGGTAGGTGCCCACGCCGCCTTTGGTGTAGCCTGTGGTCGGCTGCCACAGCGCCATGCCGACCAGCGAGGGTACCGACTGGCCGTTGCGCGTGCGGTGGTTTCTGTAGCCTCCGTTGGTCGCGTAGCCCACCTCCTCGAAATTCTCGCAGTAGATCAGCTTGTTGGTGACCATCTTGACCAGCTCGGGTGTGGTGGCCTCCAGACCTCTCAGCAGTTTGCTGTAGCGCGAATCCAGGTCGGAGTAGCTGTTGCAGCTGTATGCCTGGATGATGTAGTAGTCGAAGCAGTCGCGCGTGTCGGGATGCATGTTCTGCGGCTCGCCGTCGATTACGAGCAGACGATCCGTGCCCGATTTGGGTCCGAGATATTTGCTCAGCTCGTCGACGAAGGTCTTGAAGTTGCCGCGGCTCGCGCGGTTGCTGGTCGGGTTGCCGGTGTCGCCGTTGGCAGGTCCGGCGATGGAGCCCGAGGCGCCGTAGTTGGCCTCGTAGTCGAAGTCGAAGCCGTCCCAGCCGTATTTGTCGATCGTGTCGATGAGCGAACGCGCATATTTGCGGATCGAGGCGTCCATGGCCTCCTCATCGCCCTGTACGTAGCCCCAGAAGTCGTTCACGGCCGCCTCTTCGCTCGCGAAGCCGTTTTCCCTCCAGTTCTCGCGCACCTCGTAGGGCGTGGTCTGGTCGCCGATGTTGGCCACGATGAAACACATGAGCACCTTCGTGCCTTTGAGCGTCCTCACCTGACGCAGGTCCTCCAGCTTTTCGGGGCTCACGTTGAAGCAGTTGCCCCACATCGATACGAAATCGACGCTGTCGGGCAGACCCATCAGGCTGCCGCGCAGGCTGGTTCCCGTTGCGGTCCAGTTGCCGAACCAGCCGAAGGTGACCTGGTGGTCCGACTTCTTGTAGTCGCGCAGCGCAGCGTAATAGGACTCGCTTTTCGGTTCGAAATAGTTTCGGGGCTCGGGTTCCGTCCAGTCGCTGCATGCGAACAGGCCGCCCGTGAGAAGAGCCGACAAGGCGATATGCAATATTGCTTTTTTCATGATTTCAGATTTGCTTTACGATTCCGGAGATTAGTTTTTCTTCGCCCACCACAGATCGATGTTCTCCTTGTCGCCGCCGATCATCGCGGCTGCGGCCTGAACATTGGCGCGGTTGGTTTCGTACTCGTTGAGCGAGAAGCGCAGGCGGCGCTGTCCGCGTTCCTTCGTGACACCCTGCGTCGAGCGGTTGTCGTGTGCCGGGAAGATGTCGGGATAGCCCGTGCGGCGGTAGTCGTTCCATGCCTCGGCGCCCAGCGGGAAGTTGGCGATCCACTTCTGGGTGATCAGGCGGTTGAGCTTCTCCTCGGCCGAAGCGCTCTCGTCCCACCGGATCGTCACCTGGTTCTTGGGCGTGTAGTTGTAGGCGCTGTTCTTCATGTCGGTGAAGCTGCCCGGCGTGCGCGTTCCGTCGTTGTAATAGCCCGAGGGCGAGCTCGATATTTCGCGCTCGGCGAACGAGATGGTGATTCCCGCCTCGTAGAACGACTGTGCCGACGAACATACGTCCGTCCAGCCCAGCAGTGCGGCCTCGGCCTGGAGGAATGCGGCTTCGGCGGCGCTGAAGATCAGCATCGGGGTTTTCTCCGAGACGTTGAACTTCGTGGCGGTGGCGTACTCGCCGGAGGTGATTCCGGCGATGCCCGAACGGACGCCCGTGTAGACCGTGCCCGCGCCGTCGTTGATCGTCTTGAAGTAGACCGAGCGGCGGGGATCCTCATAGCCGTTCATGTAGGTGACGATGCTGGCGTTGGCGCGAGCTTCGCCCCATCCCTGAACCGTCGAGAAGCCGTTTTTCCAGCTGTCGAGCTTGTCCCAGGCCGTGTCGGAGGCCGATGCCATGACGCCGCCCTGTACGGCTTCGAGCGCCTTCTGATGGGCGAACTCCTCCTGGCCCGGAACGCGGGCGATGCGGATGGCCATGCGGAGTTTGAGCGTGTTGGCGTATTTCAGCCATTTCGAGTAGTCGCCGTTGTAGACGCGGTCGTAGGAAGCCACGGTGTTGTCGTCGGGCAGGATGTCCTGCGCCGCCTTCAGACCCTGGATCGCCTTGTCGAGGTCTTCGAACATGGCCATGTAGGCGGTCTGCTCGTCGTCGTAGGGCACGGCGAACGTACCCATCTTCACCTGCGAGTAGGGCAGCGGGCCCTGCATGTTGACTACATACTGCATGATGTTCACGCGGAGCAGCTGGGCCAGCGAGAAGACCGGACCGCTCTCCTTGGTCAGACGCGCGATCTGGAAATAGTTGCGGTAGAGCGTGTTGAAATACCAGTCGGCCGACCATTTGTTCCACTCGTCGTCGATGTTGTAGGTGGCGTAGAGGAACTGGCGGCCCCACGAGTGCGTAGCCGTGACATAGCCGCCGAAGCAGGCCCAGAACGTGTTGTTACGCTGGCAGGGGTTCTCCTCGGGCGATGCGAGGCAGTCGATCAGATTGGGAATCAGCGCGGCCGCATCGAGCGTCGTCGGACGGTTGGGGTCGGTGTTGTACTCTTCGAAATTGTCCGTGCAGCTGCCGAAGAACAGGGGCAGCAGCAGGGCACCGACGATATATTTTCTGAATTTTTTCATGGTTTTGTCTCCTTTTAGAATTGCAGTTTAACGCTGAATCCGAGCGTGCGGGTGCTCGGCTGCATGAAGTAGTCGTAGCCTGCATAGAGGGCGTTGGTCGTCGAAGGAGCCATCTCGGGATCGAACGGCGCCTTGCAGTAGACCATCCAGAGGTTGCGGGCCGTGAGACCGAGCGTCATGCGCAGTTTGTTGCGGAACCACTGCTGCGGCAGCGTGTAGCTGAGGTTCATCTCCGACAGACGCACGTTGTCCGCGTCGTAGGTGTAGTACATGGCATAGCCTGCGATGGTCGAGTAGTATTTCTCGGCGTCGAGGTAGCCGTTGTTGATCTTCACGCCGCCGCGGTCGCGGGCCTCGGCCGTGCGCTTCGACACGCCGAAGCGGTCGAGTTCGCTCTGCGTGCCGCCCAGGACGATACCGCCCAGACGGGCCGTGAAGGTCAGACCCAGGTCGATGCCCTTCCACGAGAAGTTGTTGCTCCAGCCCATCGTGTATTTCGGCAGCAGCGAACCGAGCTTCACCTCGTCGGTGGCGCGCATTTCGATGTTGCCCGTGTCGGGATCGACGAAGATGCGGCCGTTCATGTCCGTGCGCAGGGCGTGGTTGGCGTATACGTCGCCCATCGTGCCGCCCTTGACGAGCTTGGCGCGTGCGTCGAGGTTGCCGAACGAAGCGGTGGGATACTCCTGCATCTCGATCAGCTCGCCCGTCATCGGGTTGCGTGCGCCGTTGTTCACGTCGATCACCTTGTTTTCGTTCCAGGTGAAGTTGTAGTTGGTCGACCACATGAAGTCGCCCCACTTGTTGTTGTAGCCGACGCCCAGCTCGACGCCCTGGTTCTGGATGTTACCGGTCTGGATGTAGGCCTTGCTGTAACCCGATGCGGCCGACAGACCGATCTGGAACGTCTGGTCGTAGGTATTCGAGCGGTAGTAGGTCATGTCGACCGACAGGCGGTTCCAGAACTTGGCGTTCATACCTACCTCCCACGACTTCGTGCGCTCGGGCTTCAGGTCGTACGAGGGGAAGGTGGCGTCGGAGTCGAAGCGGCGGTTCTCCTCGTTGAAGGTGTAGAACACCTGCGTGAGGTAGCGGTCGAACGAGTTGGCCACCTCGGTGTACGAACCGCGCACCTTGAGGAACGAAATGGCCTCGGGCATGCGGACCATGTTCGAGATCACGGCCGACAGACCCACCGACGGGTAGAAGAACGACGAGTTGTTCGAGTAGGCCAGCTGCGACTCCCAGTCGTTGCGGGCCGTGACGGTCAGATAGAGCATCGATTTCCAGCCCACCTCGACGTTGGCGAAGACGCCCTGCGACTGGTCGTGCCAGTAGTCGGTTTTGGGCTTGAACTTGGCCTCGTAGTTGAGGTTGTGGATCGAGAAGTGGTTGCTGTTGTCGCGCAGGTCGCCGCCGAAGCCGAGCATCTCCTGGCGCTTGTCGTTGATCGAGGCGCCGATGTTGGCCATCAGCGACCAGTCTTCGCCGAACGTCTTGTTGATGTTGACCATCACGTCGCCGTAGAAGCTGCGGAAGGCGGTCTGCGTCTGGTCGTAGTTACCTTTGCGGCCGGCGAAGATGGCGTCGGTCGAAGCGTAGAGCTTCTTGGTGTAGCGGGTGTCGGAGTTGTCCAGACGCGCGCGGGCCGAGACGTCGAGCCAGTCGAGGATCTTGTAGGTGAGCGTCGCGTTGAGCATGTAGCGCTTCTTGTTGTTCTCGCGCTGCATGCGCTTGGCGATCCAGTAGGGGTTCTGGAGCGACATACCCATGTTGGTGTAGGGCCAGTACTGCTCGTAGATGCCGCGGTTGGAGTTCCAGCGCTCGAACATGCGCACTTCGTCGAACGAATCGCCGCGCGGGAAGAGGTACAGCGCCGGCACGGGGTTGAAATACTGACCCGAAGCGGTCATGTTCTTGTCCTTCTGGATGATGTAGCTGGCGCCCAGGTCGAGCGTCATCTTGTCCTTGAGGAACGAGGCGGTGTTTCTGAACGAGAAGTTGTAGCGCTCGTACTCGTTGTCGGGGATGATGCCGCTGGCGTTGGTCGATGCGATCGAGGCGTAGGTCTGGTTCTTGGCCGTACCGGTCGAGAAGGTCACGGCGTTCATGGTGTTGACGCCCGTGTCGAAGAACTGCTCGGGATCGTAGTTGCCGAAGGCGCTGCCCTTGACCTTGCTCCAGCTGGCGAACGCGTTGCCGTTGTTGCCGTAGGTCGACTGCATCTCGGGCATCATGTAGACCGACGTGAAGACGGTGTTGTTCGAGTAGGAGATCGAGGTCTTCTCCTTGGCGCCCTTGCGCGTGTTGATGAGCACCACGCCGTTGGATGCGGCGTTACCGTAGAGTGCGGCGGCCGAGGGGCCCGTCAGCATGTTGATCGACTCGATGTCCTCGGGGTTGAGGTCGGCCACGGCCTCCGAACCGGGCTGGTCGCTCATGTTGCTGTCGCCCGTGCCGCCGGTGGTGGTGTTGAACATCGGGATACCGTCGATCACGTACAGGGCGTTGTTGTTCTTCGAGATCGACTTCACGCCGCGCATGATGACCTTTGCCGCACCGCCGGCGCCGACCGACGACGAGTTGATCGTCACGCCGGCCACCTTGCCGTTGAGCGAGTTCATGAAGTTCGCGTCCTTGACGTTGGTGATCTCGTCCGATTTGATCTGCTGTACGTTGTAGGAGAGCGCCTTTTCCTGGCGTTTGATACCCAGTGCGGTGACTACGACCGCATCGAGCGTGGCGGACTCTTCTTCGAGAGTCACTTCGAGCATCGTCTGGCCGGTGAAGGGGATTTCCTGCGTCCGATAGCCGATGAAAGAGATGACGATGGTCGATCCCTGGGGGACTTTGTTGAGCGTGAAGCTGCCGTCTACGGCAGTGGTGGTGCCGGCGGTGCCGTCTTTGGTGACGACCGTGGCGCCGATGACCGGGCCTGCGGCATCTTTTACGACGCCTTTAAGAGAGGTTGGATTCCCCCCCCCTTCGGCAAATGCGGCGGGCATAGCCGTCAAGAGGGCTGCGCAGCAAGTCGTGAGAAGTAACTTAATCGATTTCCACATAATAAGGAATGTCTAAATGAAACATAAGCAATAAAGTTAGTGTTCGTGTTCGGGACACCCGCTTCCTGCGGGAGGTCCGCTTTTTCGTGCAGATAGGTTCCGGATGTTTTTCAGTAGGTTTTACGGGTTTTTAGGTTAAACATATGATCTCGATTATGGGTTTTGCTTACGGTCCGTTTCGCGAACGGACTCCGATTGATAAGATAAAGGTATTGAAATTTTTCGATATTGCAAACTTCGGAAATTATTTTTTGCAAATATCCCGTCCCTGCGCTGCGTATCGCAGCGGCAAGGACGGGATTTTCGTGCGGATTGCGGAAAGTTTTCGATTCGTGCGGACCGCCGCCTTTTTTCTCGGCGGTCCGGTCCGTACGCGGCGGATCAGCGCTCTTCGGCGCCGCAGGTCCGTGCGGCGGGGGCGGGATCCGCCGTGCGCGGCATGCTGCGCCGGGCCTTGCGGATGTTGTGGCGCAGCACCGCGCAGGCCGTGAGGAAATAGACGGCGCACTGCGCCCAGAGAACGATGTACTCCCGCCGGATGTCGTGGAGCGAGGCGCCCATCGAGTTGATCTTGACATAGGCCAGCACGCCGGGCGCCGCCGGCAGGGCGTAGTGCGCCGCCTGCCAGTACCAAGGGATCAGCTCCAGCGGGTACGAGACGCCCGACAGGAAGATCAGCCCCACCGAGAAGAAGGGGATCATCAGCACCGGGCTCTCCGAATCGGTGAAGAAGAGCGCTCCCGTGAGCCCGAAAAACGACGTGGCCAGCAGGTAGGGGACGATCAGCAGCACCAGCTCCCACCACCGCCCGATCGCCGGGATGTCGAACGCCTCGGGCAGCAGCCCCAGCAGGAAATAGGCGAACACGGCGTAGACCGCGCAGTATGCCAGCGCCTTGCCGGCCACGACGCGGGCCATCGCCCCGAATCCGGTGCCGTAGCGTCCGTGGCGGAGGATCGAGCCGTCGTGCCGTTCGCCGCCGGCGAGCGAGCCGATCACCATCAGCAGCGTCTGGAACAGGATGAGCATCAGCACGGCCGGGATCAGATAGCTGCCGTAACCCTCCGTCGGGTTGAAGAGCACCGTTCCGACCGCTTCGGCGGTCGGGGCCTGCGCCACGGCGTAGAGAGCCTCGGGTCCGAGCAGGCGGAGCATGTCGGGCCGCAGCTGCGCGCCGATCTCCCGCATGGCGCCCGCCGCCGCCGTCTGCACCGCGGCGAAGTCGAGGAAGGTGCCCGTGTTGCCGAAGGCCGCGAAGAGCGCCTGCTCGCCCCGGCCCGTGCGGGTCGCGAAATCGGCCGGCAGGTAGAGGATGCCCACCACGCGGTTGCGTTTCATCAGCTCGCGGGCGCCGAGCATGTCGGCCGGGCGGGCGCACACCTCGACCTGGGGCGTCGCGGCGAACAGCCGGATGAATTCGCGGCTCAGCGGCGTGTGCGACAGGTCGACCACGGCCACCGGCGCCCGGCGCACCAGATTGGGCGCATACATATAATTATAGAGCAGGCCGTAGAAGACCACCCCGCCGATCATCACCAGCAGGATCGGGCGGCTGCGTGCGATGGTGCGCAGCTCCTGCCCGATGCATTCGGCCAGCAGGCCGATGGGGTTCTCTCTCTTATTCGATGCGTTCATATCTGCCGCTCAGCACGGCGCGTTTGAGGTGGACGAGCGGCAGCAGGGCCGCGGCGGGGAAGAGCAGCAGGGCCGCGACGTGCGGCCAGCAGTCGGCGAAACCGCCGCCGCCGTAGAGCAGCGTGCGGTCGATCAGCGCGAAATGGCGGATCGGGAAGAGGAACGACAGCAGGTAGACCGGGCGATACATGTTTTCGACCGGGAAGGTAATGCCCGCGAGGGTCGCACCGAGCGATCCGGTCATCGACACGACGCTGATCGCGAGGCTCAGCACCGGAAACAGCGCGAAGAGCAGCACGCCGAGCGCCTGTGTCGCCACGATGAAGAGCGTCGCATAGAGGTCGAGGGCGAGGAAACCGGCCGCGTGGGGGATATGTCCCGGCCCGAAGGCGAGGTAGTTGCCCAGCAGCCCCATCGCGACGAAGATCGCGGTATAGGGCAGCAGCTTGGCGGTCACGGCGACGAAGATGTTCCCGTCGGCCGCGGCGAGCCAATCGCGCGCCGTGCCGAACTTGATCTCGCTGCCCAGCGCATAGGCCGTGACCAGCAGCACGAGCACCTGCAGCAGCGCGAAGAAGAACGGGTCCGAGAGGTAGACCGCGTAGTCGAGCGCCGGATTGCCGATCGGGTGGGCCTGCATGGCCACGGGCAGCAGGATGCTCTCCATGCGCGCCTCGGAGGTTCCGACCGCTTCGCCCGCCGCGGCCACGGGGGCGGCCCCCACGGTGGAGAGCAGCGACTCGAGCGCGGCGTGGATCTCTGTCCCGACGCTCAGCAGCGCATAGTGGTAATAGTAGGGCAGCACCGCGGGCCGGCCGCCCAGCAGGTCCGACTCGAAGTCGCGCGGGATGGTCACGTAGGCGTAGATGCGCTTGCTCCGCAGGGCCTGCCGGGCGGCCGGGGCGTCGGCGAACCGCTGCGTGACGCGGGTCGTGGGCAGGGCCGCCACGGCGCGTGCGATGCTGCGCGAGGTGGCCGTTTCGTCGAGATCGACGATCCCCACGGGGATCCGCTCCATCATGCCGTCGCCGAAGATCGTGTTCATGAACACGGCGCAGAAGAGCGGCAGCACGATGCAGACGCCGAAGTAGAGCCTGCGCGAGGTCATGCGCTCCGCCTCGCGCCGCAGCACCCGCAGGAAGGGGTTGTCGGACCGTTTCATGGGCGTCTACCGGTCGGAGAGGGTTACGAGCACCGACATGCCCGGCCGCAGGTCGGGTTCGGGCCGCACGGGGCGGGCCTTGACCTGGAAGGTGCGCATGTCGTAGCTGCCGACCTGTTTGGTCGATTTCCAGGTGGCGTAGCTGCCCAGCGGACTGATGTAGTAGATCTCGAATTCGATCTCCTTGCGGTCGATGGCCGGCACGTCGCCCCGGAAGCGGCCCTTCATGCGGAAGCGGGGCAGGAGCGCCTCGCGGACGTTCAGCACCGCGTGCGCGTCTTCCAGCACCACCAGCGACATGATCGGCGCGCCCGGTGCGACCAGCTCGCCCCGCTTGGGATAGATCGCCGCGATCTGTCCCGCCTCGGGGGCCGTGAGCCGGGCGTCCTCGAGCAGTACGGCCACCTCCTGCAGCGAGCTTTCGGCCGCCGCGACCATCGACTGGGCGCTTTCGCGGTCCTGCCTGCGCGCGCCGTCGCGGGCCATGCGGTACTGTTCGCCGGCGGCGCGTTCGGCCGCCGCGGCCCCTTTCCAGAGGGCCTCGGCCTCGTCCTTGCGCTGCGAGGTGACCACTCCCTCCTTGTAGAGGGCGAGCATGCGTTCGTAGGTGACGGTGGCCAGCTGGAGATCCGACTTGCTCTTCTGCCACATCTGGTACATCGTTTCGGTGATCTGCCTGCGCGTGCCGGATTCGACCTTCTGGTTTTCGTACACGGCCACGTTCTTCAGCGCATCCACCTGGTCGTATTTCGCCCGCACCTCGGGGCTGTTGATGACCACCAGCGTGTCGCCTTTCCGTACGTTCTGCCCCTCTTCCGCCAGGAAGCGGTCGATGCGTCCGAGCAGCTTGCCCGAGATGCGGATTTCGGTGGCTTCGATCTCGCCCTGGAGAATCTCGGGCCTGCGGCGCAGCAGCAGGATGCCCGCGGTCGATACGACCGCCAGGACGATCAGCACCGCGACGAATGCGATTGCGAGGTGTTTTTTGCTCTTGTCCATAGGGGGTTACATTTCTGCGGTGCGGTCCGCATGCATATCCGTTGTTTCCTGTGCGCCGCGGCGGCCGTAGAGGACGAACGAGTCGGTCATGCCGCTGGCCGCGAGCAGGTTGATGAGTCCCGTGTCGAACTGGTAGTAGGCCGCCAGCACGGCGATGCGGGTCTGGGCGAGCAGCAGCTCGGCGTCCACGACCTCGGCGGTCGTGGCCATCCCTTCGGCGAACGATTTCTTGCGCGCGTCCACGATCTCGCGGCACATGCGGAGCGTCGTCCGCAGCGCCCGGATGTTGTCCAGGGCCACCTGCGTCTGCGTGTAGAACTTGTCGACGGCCAGCGCCAGGTCGTCGGCGGCCTTTTCCCGTTCGACGGCGGCTGTGCGGGTGCCGATCTGCGCCTGGCGGATCTGCTTTTCGCGGCCCGTGCCGTCGAAGATGTTCCAGGTGAACCCTACGCCGGCCACCCAGCGCGGAGCGAGGTTCTTGCGCAGGCCGTGGGTGTAGATGCTCTGCTCCCAGAAGATGCCGATCTCGGGCAGATAGGCCGAACGGGCGATGCGCAGCCGGTCGTGCTGGATCTCCTGGCGGATCTTCAGTCCGCGCAGCAGCGGGCTCTCCCGGTCGAGGCGGCTCTTGAAGAATTCGGCCGGCGGGAGCGTCTCGTCGATGAACAGGGGCGAGAGCGGCACGACGTGCGTTCCGTCGTCGATGCCCAGCAGCGTGCGCAGGGCCTGCTGCGTCACCTCCAGCTCCTTGACCGCCGTCTCCACTCCGCGGCGGGCTTCGTCGCGGTTCACCTCGAAGATCAGCCGTTCGGTGCGGGTGAGCATGCCGGCCTCCTCGAGCTTGCAGGCGTTGCGGTAGTGCAGTTCGAAGGCTTCGAGGGTCCGGCGTTTCACCTCGACGATTTCGCGGCCCAGCCGGATGCCGTAGTAGGTCTCGACCAGCAGGACGCGCTGTGTGGCGTCGGTCTGCCTGCGGGTCTCCTCGGCGATGGCCACCATCGACCGGCCGATCCGGTCGCCGTAGATGCGCTTGCCGCCCGTGAAGAGGGGGTAGAGCGCCACGGCGTTGATCGAGGCGACGTCGGGCGGCGTCATCGGCACGCTGAACGAGCGGCGCCCGAGCCGGTCGAGCAGCGACGAGACGAGCTCTTCGCCGGGAACGGCCGACTGGATGAAGTCCTTGAGCGGTCCGGTGAAGGTCGAGAGCTGCTCCTTCACCTCGATCGCGTTGGCCATGCGGACGTAGGAGCCGGCGGCCGTGATCTGCGGATACCAGTAGGCGTTGAGCCGGCGGCGTTCGGTTTCGGCCTGTTCGACCTGCTGCGCGGCGATGCGCATGGTGCGGGTCGTGTCGGCCATCTCCAGGGCCTGTTCGAACGACAGGGTCAGCTCGCGGCGCTGGGCCTCGGCGCCCGTCGCGCAGCCGAGCGCGGCGAGCAGCGCGGCGAAAGCGGTTTTTCGGATACGATTCATCGGTCGTTGTTTTTCATCGGTCGTGACGCAGTTCGGGACGGTGGCCGGGGCCTTCGTAGGGCAGCACCTGCCGGCCGAGCACTGCGGTCGCCAGGGCTCCGGCCAGTTGCAGCAGGAGGGTCGCGGCGAGTACCGCGGCGACGCCGCCCCGTTCGAGCAGCAGCGGCAGGAACAGCACGCCCGCCACGGCGCCCGCCTTGCCGCACGCCGCGGCCAGACCGGCGCCAGCCCCCCGTTCGGCGACGGGATAGATCTGCGGCGGCAGGATGAAGGTCATCAGGTGGGGCCCGGCGTTGAGAAACAGTTCGAAAAGCATGAATCCCGCGACGGAGATCCATAGGGGCGCATGCAGTTCGTAGGCCGCCAGCAGCAGGCCCAGCCCCGCCGCGGCGAGGACGAAGCCCCAGGTCTGGGTCCGCACGTGGTACCAGCGGTTCACCAGCCACAGCCCCAGCGCGAATCCCGGCAGGATGCAGAGGTTGATCCAGGTCGTCAGCTCCACCGAGCGGACGATGCGGTCGTAGGCCCCCTCCGATCCGCTCTCCAGCCCCAGCGCCATGACCAGCACCGGCAGGAAGACGCCGATGCCGTAGACCCCGACCCCTTCGCAGGCCCAGGGCAGGCCGCTGAAGACGATTTTCTTCCGGTTGCCGCGGCGGAACAGCTCGCGCCACGCGTTCTTTTGCAGCGTCGCGTCGTGGCGCGGCCGGGCGGCGATCTCGCCGATCCGCACGTCGGGGCCCAGGAAGTAGCGTACGGCCCGCTCGGCTTCGGCGATGCGTCCGCGGGCGATCAGCCACCCGGGGCTCTGCTCGAACCGGATGCGGCTGAGCAGCATCGCGGCGGCCAGCCCCGCCACGAGCAGCCAGAGCCGGTTCCACATGTGCGGATCGTCCCAGCGTTTCAGCAGCAGGTAGGCCACGGCCGCGAAGAGGATGCTGCCCAGGGCCGAAGCGGCCTTGGCCGCGCCGACCATTGTCAGCCGCCAGCGGCGGGGCATGATTTCGGAGATGTAGTCGGAGTCGAGGCTGTAGTCGCCGCCGATGCCTAGCCCCATCAGGAAGAGCCCGACGACCAGGCTGGCCGGCGTGTCGACCAGCCATACGAAGAGTGCGGCGGCGGTCACGAGGGCCGGACAGAGCCGGAAGAAGAGCAGGTAGCCCGTGCGGTCGCTCCAGGCGCCGAAGAGCATCGACCCGATCATGATGCCGACCAGGCTGCAGCAGGCCACGGCCCCCTGTTCGAAGGAGGAGAGCTCCGGGTGCAGGACCAGCTGGAGCATGGGGATGACGATGCCGGCCAGCGTCGCGATGCCGGCTCCGGCGACCTGGCCGAGCGCGGCGACGATCCACACGCGGAAGTGGCCCCGGCGCAGGGGCATGGTATCCATATCGACGGTTTCGGACGGCATGACGGTTCGGTCTCGCAGGATGTTGCACACGCGTTGTCTGCCTACCAAAAAGCATGCCGCGATCGCGTTTCCCGGGCCGGCCGCCGGCGCGTGCGGCGGCGACGCCGGGTGCCGCGGGCGGGTTCTCGGGTGGATTTTCGGGTGGACTTTCTGCCGGATTTCCGGGCGGCACGCGGGACGGTTGCGGCGGTACGGAAGCGTGCGCGCGATGCATGCGGTCCGGGTGCGATGCGGGGTCGGGGCGTGCGTTGTCGGAGCGACCGGATGGTGCGGCTTTGGCGTTTCGCGGCGGATGTGCCGGAGATTCGGAAAGGAGGGGTGCCGCGGCGTAGGCGTATCGTGCGGCCGTGCGGTGCGTGCGGCGAGGTCCGTGTGGCGCGATGCCGGTGCGGGTCCGTCATACGGTCGCGGGCCGGCGCAGCGAACAGGGCTGCTCCAGACCGCATGCTTCGAGCAGCGCCGTGTCGCGGAACAGCCGCTCGGTGGGACCGTCGGCGACGATGCGCCCGTCGCGCATCGCAATGGTGCGTCCGCACAGTTCGCAGACCATCTCCAGATCGTGCGTGGCGACCAGCATCGTGTGGCGGAAACGTCCGAGCAGCTCGATCGTCTGGCGCCGCGCGCGGGGATCGAGCCCCGAGGTGGGTTCGTCCAGCACGAGGATCGACGGCTCCATGGCCAGCACCGTGGCGATCGCCACGCTCTTTTTCTGTCCGCCCGAGAGGCTGTAGGGCGATGCCGTGCGGAGGTGCGAGGCACCCACGGCGGCAAGCGCTCCGGCGACGCGCTGTTCGATCTCGGCGGGCGTCAGCCCCATGTTGGCCGGGCCGAAAGCCACGTCCTCCTCGACCGTGGGCATGAAAAGCTGGTCGTCGGAGTGTTGGAATACCAGCCCGACCGATTGCCGGATCAGTCGCACGGTCTTGTCCGTCAGCTCGATGCCGCCCACGACCACCTTGCCCTGCGAGGGCGTGAGCAGCCCGTCGGCGTGGAGCAGCAGCGTCGATTTGCCCGCGCCGTTGGCTCCGACCAGGGCGACCTTTTCGCCGTGGTCGATGCGGAACGAGATGTCGTGCAGCGCCCGGCGGCCGTCGGGGTAGCTGTAACTTACGTGGTCGAACGAGAGGTAGTGGTGGCTCATGTCGGTTGCGGTTCAATTGGTGAGGAGGCGGCCGAGCGTCTCGGCCGGGTGGAGCGTCCTGAGAAGCACGAACAGCAGGCTCCACCCGGCGGCGAAGCAGCTGTCGCGCAGGCTCCACGGGGCGGATGCGCCGGCCGCGGCCGGAATGCGGCCCGTGAATCCCCGTGCGCGCATCGAGCGGTCGATCCGTTCGGCCCGTTCGAAACTCCGGATCAGCAGCTGCCCCACGAGCGTGGCCCACGTGCGCAGCGGATAGGAGGCGCGGCCGAAGCTCCGGGCGTCGCGGGCCCGCGACAGAGCGAGCGCCTCCTGCGTAAGCACGAAGAGGTAGCGGTGGACGAAGAGCAGCTGCGTCGTGAAGAGCGCGGGCACTCCGAGCAGCTGCATGCTCCGGCAGAGGCGGTGAAAGCCTGTGCTTTCGATCAGCACGAGCAGCGCCTGGACCGACAGCATGCCGCGCACCGTCAGCGAAAGCAGCGAGAGCCAGCCTTCGGTGACCGCGAGCGGACCGATCCGCAGGACGGGCGTGCGCTCGCAGAGCACGTTGAACAGCCCGACGAACGCCACGAACGGCACGGCGATCAGCGACCGGCGGCAGATGCGGCCGTAGTCGAGACGCCCCATCGCCGCTGTGGCCAGCGGGAACAGGGCGTAGAGCAGCAGCTCCGAGAGGCTGCCCAGTGGCAGCGAGAGCATCGTCGCGAGGAAGACCACCGTCGCGAGCAGTTTGGCCCGGCCGTCGACGGCGCCGAGCGGACTGGCCGTCCGGGCGCTGCGCTCCGCGGCGTCCAGCCGGTAGAGCGCGCGTTGCAGCCGGGCCTTCATGAGCGTTTTCGCCGGGGGCGCACCAGACACGTGATGCCGAATGCCGTAGCGACGATCGCGCCGCTGCCGACGATGCCGGCCAGCGAGGTCTCGTATCCGGGCATCAGCGCCGTGTGCGTCTGCATTTCGGCGGCGCGGCGGTGCGCGCCGTCCGTCGCGGGGCGGAGGGCCCGGTCGCCGGCCGTCCGTTCGATCGACCATTCCAGTCCGTCGGGGGCGTCGGAGGCGAAGCGCGCGCAGACGCCGCCGATCAGCAGCGCCGCTGCGGCGATCGCCGCGATCGTCGTGCCGATACGCGCCCTGCCCTGCGGCTCATCGCGGCGCAGGTCGGCCAGCAGCCGGGGGCGGTGGCGCTTCACGGTGCAGAGCAGGGCGGCGGTCGCAGCCCCCTCGCACAGGCCGATCAGCAGATGGATCGGCAGCATGAAGAGCAGGAAGCGTCCGGCGGGCAGGGCCGTGATGCCCGACGCTTCGGTCTCGAGGGTCACGGCCGCCGCGCCGAGCACGAGGGCTGCGACGGATGCTGCGACAGATGCCGCCGCGATCCGGCCGTTCGTCGCCGACCGCGACACGAGGGGCCGGAACACCAGCGGGTAGGCTGCCAGGCACGAGAGCGCCGCCATGTTCAGGATGTTGCATCCCAGGGCGAGCAGCCCGCCGTCGGCGAAGAGCAGGCATTGCAGCACCAGCACCGAGGCGAGGGTCGCGAAGGCCGCCCAGGGACCCAGCATCGCCGCGAGCAGGATGCCGCCTACCAGGTGGCCGCTCGATCCCGTGCCCGGAATCGCGAAGTTGACCATCTGCGCCGCGAAGACGAAGGCGCCCATCACCCCCATGAGCGGGACGATGTGCGGCTCGTCGCCCCGTGCCGCCGCGCTGCGGCCCGTGCGGCGGACCGCTACGCACAGCAGCGCCAGCGAAGCGGCTCCCGCGGCGGCGGCTACCGCCGGGGAGACCAGTGCGTCGGACATGTGCATGGTCGTCAGGCTCTGGCGGTTCGTTTCGACTGGCCGTCGCGGCCCTTCCGGGCGTCGTCGGCTCCGGTGCGGGCGTTGTCGACTCCGGTGCGGGCGTTGTCGGCCCCGGTGCGGGGGCGCGGTCCGCGCTGCGTCGCCGGATCGCCGCCGGACGCTGTCTGCGAGCGTTGGGACGGCCGCGGCGTGCGGTTGTCGGCGGGACGGCCGTCGGGCGGTGTGCGCCTATCGGCCGCCGGACGCTCGTCGGCCGTCGTGCGGCGCTCCTGCGGCCGGGTGGCGGCCTTGTCGGATGCGGGGGCTCCGGGACCGGCGGCGGATGCCGCGCCGCCGGCCAGATGGCGTTTGTTCTCTGGATCCCAGTTCGAGTGGTCGGGCTTCTGCGCCTCGTCGAATTCGAACAGCGGCAGCAGGAAGAGCCAGGTCGCGATGCAGAATGGGGCGGTGAGCGTGGCGATGCCCACGGGGGCCAGCAGCACGTACATGCCCGCCTGCACGAAGACGGTCACCAGAATGCCCAGAATCGCCCACAGGGCCGAACTGCGCCCCGGGCGGTAGAAGACCGTGGCCAGGGCGATGGCCGTCAGCACGGGGCTGTAGCCGTAGAGCCCTCCGGCGATCTCGCTGCCCGAGGCGTGCAGCGCGACGGTCGTGAGCAGTGCCAGCGCCGAGCCGACCGCGGCCCACAGCGCGGCCCGGCGGTCGGCCAGGAACAACCCGGCGAGGAAGAGCAGCCCCGTCACCCAGGAGTCGATCAGAAAGACCTGGGCGATGCCCTTCAGCCAGTAGACAACGAGATGGCCGAAGCCCAGGTCTACCGCCGTAGCGAAGGCGTCGGGGAGTGCCGGAGCGGTCATGTGGGCGGTCGGAAGTCCGTGCATGGCCCGTGCCGCGAGCAGGAAGATCCAGGTGCAGAACACGAACGGGAAGGTCAGCGAGTTGACCTTCCACGGCGCCATCACGCGGTTGAATCCCGTGCGGACCCAGGTCGTGAGGGCCGCGCAGAGCACCAGCGCCAGCCACATCCACACCGTGTTGCCCATGAACGTGGGGAAGGCGCATCCCACCAGCACGCCGTTGAAGCCCCAGAGCCCCTGCCGGCCTTCGCGCTCCGGCAGTCCGAGCAGATAGCCCGTCAGCGTGGAGACCCCGACGCCCAGCAGCGCACCCCAGGCCACGACGCCCGCCTTTTCGGCGTAGGCGCCCCAGAAGATGCCGATGAAGAAGAGCAGTCCCGTCCAGACGTTGTTCTGGAACATCACCTGCCCCGTGCCGCGGAGCAGGATCTTCAGAAAGTCGAGCGAAAAGGGATTCGCCCGGTTCAGTTTGTCGATCGTGTTTGTCATGGTTCGTTGCATGTTTTTTCGCGTTGTCTGTTACGTTGCGGCGTGCGTTCGTCGCTCCGCGGCCGTTCCAGCCGGTGGCCGGAGCCGTCCGGCCTTCGGGGCGGGGCCTCTACCGCCAGGGGAACTCGTCGGGAAGCGGGCGCCCCTTCACCTCCTGCCTTACTGCCGAGCAGAAGGCGCGGACCTGCCGTTTGACCGGTTCGGTCTCCTCGCCGAGAACCTTGTATATCAGGCCGCACTCTTCGGGCAGGCGCGTGATCCCGGCCGCCAGCCCGCCGTCGCGGTCGATGAAGGCGTCGGTCCGGGCGTAGATGCGGTCGGCCTCGGCGGGCGGCGTCAGCACCACGACGTTGGCGAAGACGTGGTAGCGGTTCATCGCGCCGAGCGTGGCCGGCGTGCGCAGCCCGGGCCGGACGAGGAACTTTTCGCGGAAGAGCGGCCGGCCGTCGGGCCGTTCGGCGCGGGTGCGGACCGACAGGATGTCGTAAAGGAACGTCTCGCCCTCGCCGAAATACTTGCGGCCTCCGGTGTAGATCTCCGCATAGAAGAGCGTGGCCGAAGGGGCGATCCGGATGGTCGTGTCGCAGATGAACCGCGTGTGGCGGCAGGGGATCGTCGGCTCGGGCAGATACTCCAGGTAGGCGTTCTCCTCCAGTTCGAAGCGCTGGCGCAGCCCCGAGAAGTTGTAGCGCATCTCGGCCAGTTTGGTCGCCGCGCCCGTCGCGATGTGGGCCATGGCGTCGCGCCGTACGACGAAATGCTGCTCGTAGCGGTCGCCGTCGACGTTGGGACCGCCCGACGAAAGGATGTAGACGCACGGCATGTCGGGCAGCTCCTCGTCGAAGTAGAGCGCCTGCTGGACGATCAGGGGGGCCCGGCGCTCCCAGTCGCGGAGGATCGAGCGCCCCTCGTCGTCCGTCTCGAAACCCAGACGGAGGTAGCCCGTCTTGCCGGGCGTGCCCACCGGCATCGCTTTCGGCTCCTCGAGATAGGGAGCCATCTCTCTGGCGGCGGCGAAATTCATCGGGCTTCGGCTTCGGCTTCGGTTGCGGGTCGGGCGGTGCGGGTCTCTTCGAGGTCGAAGAGCGCCATGTCGCGGATCAGCGCGACCAGACGGTCGATTCCCTCGCCCGTCATGCAGTTGGTGAAGAGGAAGGGTTTGCCCGGGCGCATCCGCTCCGAGTCGCGGCGCATGACCTCCAGATCGGCGTGCACGTAGGGTGCCAGGTCGGTCTTGTTGATCACGAGGATGTCCGACTGGGAGATGCCGGGTCCGTCCTTGCGCGGGATCTTGTCGCCCGCCGCCACGTCGATCACGTAGATGAAGAAGTCCACGAGCGCGGGGCTGAACGTGAGCGTCAGGTTGTCGCCTCCCGACTCGATCAGCACCACCTCGCCGTCGGGGAAGCGGGCCTCCATCTCCTCGACCGCCGCGATGTTCATCGAGGGGTCCTCGCGCACGGCCGTGTGGGGGCAGGCGCCGGTCTCCACGCCCACGATGCGCTCCTCGACCAGAATGCCCTTGAGCATGCGGCGCACGTGCTCGGCATCCTCGGTGGTCACCACGTCGTTGGTGATTATCAATACTTTGTAGCCCATTTCCAGCAGCCGGGGCGTGATGGCTTCGATCAGGGCGGTCTTGCCCGATCCCACGGGGCCGCCGATGCCGATTCTGCATGTACTCATATTCGGTTTCCTGTTTTCGGGGCCGCGGCGCGCTGGGGCGTGCGGCCGTTCGGTTTAATTCATGAACATTCGTTTGACACCCTTCTCGTGCAGCGAGGCGAGGATGTCGATCTGGGGTGCGAAGGCGTGCATCTCGTCGAGGGTCATGTCGCGCACCTCGTCGTAGGTCGCCTCGGCCGTCGCGGCCAGCCGGAAGAGGATGCGCTGCGTGTCGTAGTGCGAGACGCGCACGCACCGCAGCGCGGCGCCCAGCACCGTGTTGGCCGTGCCGTAGCGGTGGGCGCAGAAGAGCGCGCGCTCCGGGATGCCGCAGGCGGCGAACAGCAGCCCCTGCGCCGCCGGATAGGTGCCGGGCGTGCGCTCTTCGCCGATCTCGGCCAGCCAGCGTGCGGCGGTCGGGTCCGGGAGGATGCGCTGCGCGAGTTCGGCCAGGCGTTTCCCCATGCGGCGGGTCATCTGCCGCGCCTCGGCGTTCAGCTTGCAGCGGATCGCCGCGCAGTCCGCCTCGCGGACGGCTTCGTAGTCGTCGCGCAGACGGCCGCGGTAGGCGTGCAGCGCCGCGATGCCGTCGGTGAAGGCGGCCTGCCGCACGATTTCGTGCGTGTACGCCTCGAGGCTGGCCGCGTCGTGCACCAGCCCCTCCTCGGCCGCCGTCTCCAGCCCGTTCGAGAAGGAGAAGGCGCCCACGGGAAAAGCCGAGTCGGTGAAGGCCAGCAGGTGCATGAGCGTCTCGGCGCAGGCGGCTGCCGGCGCATTACGGTCGTGCGGGGGAGCAGGCATGTTCGTGGGCATGGTGTTCGTGGACATGGCTGTCGGGCCCCGTGCCGCCGAACAGCCGGCGGGTCTCGTGGGGCGCCAGGTAGGGGATGATCTCCGAGCCGGGGCGGAATTCGAAGACGATGTGTTCGAGCCGGTGCGTGCGCATGACGCTCTGCATTACCTTGCGGTCGACCGTCAGCGGGATGTAGACCTGCATCCCCTTGACCACGGCCGGCCAGTGCTGGTTGCCGACGGCATGGCCGAATTCGACCGCCGTGCGGATCATCCGCTCGGGGCTTTCGGCCGCCAGCGCCGACAGATCGGCCACCAGCACGTCGCTGAGCCGGATGCGGACGGCTACGATGCGCCCCTCGCCGGGCGAGTATTCGAGGATGTCGCCGTCGGCGATCTGGGTATGGCGCCTGAGCGCCACGGCGTATTCGTTCGACCGGTCGCTGCGGGCCACGAAGCGGCTCTTCTGCGCCGTCCATTGGTCGAGATCGAGGTACTCCGTCCGGGCCTCCTTCGCACGTGCGGCCCATTCGGGGGAGTGGAGGTTGCCTATGATTTCCTGGTAGATTTTCATCGGTTTTTTCTTTTCGGGTGTCTTTTCGGGCCCCTGCGCGGCGCTCC
The DNA here is from genome assembly GCA_948442615.1 of uncultured Alistipes sp. Lineage (GTDB taxonomy): Bacteria > Bacteroidota > Bacteroidia > Bacteroidales > Rikenellaceae > Alistipes. The sequence continues at coordinate 1,781 of CAOJSG010000030.1, read as the reverse complement.
GTCCGCGGCGGAGGGCCCTTTACGGCGGATTCCGGGAGCGCACGGTCCGCACGTTCCCGGAATCCCCGGGGTCAGCTGAACCAGTAGAGCTGGCTCAGCGGAAATTTCTCGGCCGGTTCGATGTAGGCGCGCACGCCGTCGACCAGCACCTCGAACGTCTCGGGGTTGACGTCGATCCGGGGCATGCCGCCGTTGAGCACCATGTCGTATTTGGTGAGCTGGCGCGTGCGGCGCACGGGCTTGACCATGCGGTGCAGGCCGAGCCGTTCGCGGATGCCGCTGCGGCAGGCGGCGTCCGAGACGAACGAGATGCAGGTCTCGGGCATGGCGCAGCCGAAGGCGCCGTACATCGGGCGGTAGTAGCACGGCTGCGGCGTGGGCAGCGAAGCGTTGGGGTCGCCCATGTTCGACCAGTTGATCATGCCGCCCTTGATGACCATCTTGGGCTTGGCGCCGAAAAACTGCGGCTCCCACAGCACCAGGTCGGCGATTTTGCCCTTCTCGACCGAACCCAGGTAGTCCGACACGCCGTAGGTGATGGCCGGGTTGATCGTCACCTTGGCCAGGTAGCGCAGCACGCGGAAGTTGTCGTTGCCCTCGGCGTCTTCGCTGAGGCGTCCCACGGCGTTCTTCATGAACGAGGCCATCTGGAACGTGCGCAGGAACGATTCGCCGATGCGGCCCATCGCCTGCGAGTCGGACGAGACCATCGACAGCACGCCCAGGTCGTGCAGCACGTTCTCGGCGGCCTGCGTCTCGGGCCGCACGCGGCTTTCGGCGAAGGCCACGTCCGACGGAATCTTCGGATTGAGGTTGTGGCACACCATGATCATGTCGAACAGTTCGGCCTGCGAATTGACGCCGAACGGCAGGGTGGGGTTGGTCGACGAGGGCAGCACGTAGGGCATCGAGGCCACCTTCAGCAGGTCGGGCGCATGGCCGCCGCCGGCACCTTCGGTGTGGTAGGTGTGGATGGTCCGGCCGTCCATGGCGGCGATCGTATCCTCGACGTAGCCGCCTTCGTTGAGCGTGTCGCTGTGGATGGCCACCTGCACGTCGTAGCGGTCGGCCACGTCCAGCGCCGCGCGGATGGCCGCGGGGGTCGATCCCCAGTCCTCGTGGATCTTCAGTCCGCAGGCGCCTGCCTCGATCTGTTCTTCGAGCGGCCGCTCCACCGAGCAGTTGCCCTTGCCGAGCAGCCCCACGTTGACCGGCAGGCCCTCGAGCGACTGCAGGATGTGTTCGATGTTCCAGCGGCCCGAGGTGATGGTGGTACCGTTGCTGCCGTCGGTGGGGCCGATGCCGCCGCCGAAGAGCGTGGTGATGCCGTTGCTCAGGCAGGCGTAGGCCTGCTGCGGCGCGATCATGTGGACGTGACCGTCGATGCCGGCGGCCGTGAGGATGAGGTGCTCGCCCGAGATGGCGTCGGTCGCCGTGCTCGTGATCAGGTCGGGGTGCACGCCGTGCATGATGTTGGGGTTGCCGGCCTTGCCGATGCCGGCGATCTTGCCGTCCTTGATGCCGACGTCGGCCTTCACCACGCCCAGCATGGGGTCGATGACCGTGACGTTGGTGATGACCAGATCGAGCGATCCCTCCTGCGAGGTCATCGTGTTGGCCAGCCCCATGCCGTCGCGGATGGTCTTTCCGCCGCCGTAAACCACTTCGTCGCCGTATTCGCGCAGGTCCTTTTCGATCTCGACGTAGAGATCGGTGTCGCCCAGGCGGATTTTGTCGCCCACGGTCGGGCCGAACAGGTTGTTGTATTCCTGACGTGAAAT
>CAOJSG010000029.1 GCA_948442615.1 uncultured Alistipes sp. | reverse complement strand
GCCGCTTCCGGCTCCTCGAGAAAGCCCATGTGACCGGCATGCTCGAGCCATACGATCTGTGCTTCGGGGTGTTCGGCAACCATTTTCTCGGCGGCTTCCACGGGGATGTAGTTGTCCTTGCGGCCGAGGATGAACAGCACGGGGACTTTCGTCTCGCGCAGCATCTCGTTCTGGTCCTTGCGGGCGATCATGCCGTTCAGCAGCGCCACGATCCCCTCATCCTCGGTGACGAAGACCTGTTCGGTGAGATCGGCGATCGCATCCTGCATCCGGGTGCGGTTCTCGGGTGCGAAGCCGGCGGCCGGAGCGATGCGGGCCAGCGCCTCCTTTTTGCCTGCGCGGACGAGCGCGATTTCGCGGCGCCTGTTTTCGGCCTTTTCGGGAGTGTCGGGATTGGGCGTGGAGCTGAACAGGACGATTCCGTCGAGCAGCTCGGGGTGGCGTTCGCAGAGCGCCAGCGCGACGTACCCGCCCATCGAGTGCCCGACGACCGTGCAGCGGGCGATGCCCAAGGCGCGGATCCCGGCGGCGACGGTGTCGGCCAGGAACTCCATGGTGTGAATCTCGCCCGCGACCACCGAGATTCCGTGGCCGGGCAGGTCGAGCGTCACGACGCGCACGTGCTTGTAGAGGAGCGGAACGAAGTCGTCCCATACCAACATCGATTCGAGGTAGCCGTGGAGCAGTACCACGCATTTGTCTCCGGCTCCGGAGTCGCAGACGTGCAGGGCGGTATCGCCCGCCATGATGAATTTTTCGGTCATATGTCAGAGTCGCGGCTTCGGCCGCTTCGTTTTTTCGTAAATCGTCTCCGCCATCCGGGCCGTCGCGTCCGCTCCCGAAGAGCGGCCCGTCGGGCGAGATCCGCCGGCACGCCGGCTTGGGCATACGAATCGCCCCCCCCCGGGACTCTGCGGCGGTGCGTTCGCTCCCGCTTCCGGAGCGCGGATTCCGGTCTCGGGCATCCCGGCGCGGCGATGTCCGGCTTCGATCTGCCTGGTGATTCGCTCCGCTCGTCGCATGGACGGGATGCTGCCTGTTATGCGGCATCCGTTGGCCCGAACCGCCCGAACCGTGGACGGACTGCGCCGGGCTCGCTGCACGGTTCGTTCCCGAGACAGACGGACGCTTTTTCGTCGAACGATCGTACGGGGGTGTCCTACAGGTCGTTCCGGCTGACGTCCGCACGGGTCGTTCGGCTGTCGGGGCGCACGGCCCGCGCCGGTCGAATCGTCCGAAGCGCGAACGGCCCCGTGTAGGGCTGTCGTGTCGTCGGCCTGCCGCCCGGGCGGAGATCGCCTCGCCGCCGCATGGAATCCCGAATCCTCCGGCAGAACCGGCCGGATGCGGTGCCCGGGGACGCTACTCCTCGTCGTCGAAATAGTCCAGCGCGGATTCGCGTTTGACGTAAGGTTCGTCGTCGTCCTCTTCGTCGATGTTTCCGTAGAGCGTGTGGCGTTCCTTGCCGCTTTTGCGCATCGGTTCGAGGCGTTTCGCTTTGCGAAGTTCGTCCGTGTCGTGCGGGCGCGCCCCTTTGGGTGTTTTCATGGGATGGAGATGGGTATCGTTAGAAATTTTCCGTATCGAACGACCCGCGGAAAACCCTTCTGGCGCCTCCCGCGAGGCGGATATCCGAATAGACCGGCGTGTGGGGACGGCGGTCGAACCCGATCGACAGGGTGCCTCCGGGGACGGTCGCCTCGAACCGCAGGATCTGCGGCTGGCGGACGTAGTTGGCGACGATCGCTGCGGCCGTGGCCCCTGTGCCGCAGGCGAGCGTCTCAGCCTCGACGCCCCGCTCGTAGGTCCGCACGCGGAGACGGCCTTCGCCGACCGTCTCGACGAAATTCACGTTGGTGCCCTGCGGGAACCGCTCCTTGTCGTAACGGATCGCGCGGCCGCGTGCGGTCACGTCGACGGCCGCCACGTCGTCCACGAACTCGACGTAGTGGGGGACGCCCGTGTTGAGAAACCACCAGCCGGCCCCCGCCTGGATCCGCTCCACGTCGATCATGCCCAGTTCGATCCGCCCGCTGTCGCCCGCCGTGCCGAGCAGCCGGGCCGTGTGCATGCCGTCGCGCGCCTCGAACCGCTTGACCGGGCCGCCCAGACCGAGGTGCTCGGCGAACAGGGCGAAGCAGCGCCCTCCGTTGCCGCACATCTCGCCTTCGGAGCCGTCGGCGTTGTAGTAACGCATGGTGCAAAGGCTCTCCGCGGCGGGGCCGAGCGTCATCAGGCCGTCGGCGCCGATCCCGAAGTGGCGGTCGCAGAGTCTGGCAACCATTTTGCTGTCGATCGCAAGATCGCGGCCCCTCGTGTCGAGGAGGATGAAATCGTTGCCTGCACCTTCGTATTTCGAGAACTCGATTCGCATGTCGAGAGCGGTTATATCGTCGCAAAAGTAATAAAACTTCTAAAAGTTTTGCTACTTTTGCACATAATTGTTCAATAGCCCGACCTTATGAAAAGTGTGCTTTTCAAACATCGATCGATCCGGAAGTTCCGCTCCGCGCCCATTCCCGAGGAGCTGTTGCACGAACTGCTCGAGGCGGCGACGCGCGCTTCGACCTGCGGCAACATGCAGCTCTATTCGCTGGTGGTGACGCGCGACGAGGCGCTGCGCCGCGAACTGGCTCCGTGCCATTTCAATCAGCCGATGGTCACCGAGGCGCCGTGCGTGGTGACGGTCTGCGCCGACGTGCACCGGTTCTCGATGTGGTGCGCGCAGCGCGAGGCGGATCCGGCCTACGACAATTTCGGCTGGTTCCTCAATGCCGCGACCGATGCGCTGCTGGCGGCGCAGAATTTCTGCGTCCAGGCCGAGATGCACGGCCTGGGGATCTGTTACCTCGGGACGACGCTCTACACGGCGGGCGACATCGCGCGCATCCTGGCGCTGCCCAAGGGGGTCGTTCCGCTCACGACGATCGTGGCGGGCTATCCCGACGAGACGCCCGAACTGACGGACCGGCTGCCGCTCGAGGCGGTGGTGCACTACGAAAAGTATACCGACTACACGGCGGCCGAGATCGACGAACTGTGGGCCGAGCGCGAGGAGTCGGCCCTCACCAAACGGCTGCTCGAGGAGAACGGGCTACCCAATCTGGCGCAGATCTTCACGCAGCGCCGCTACCGCCGCGAGGACAGCCTCGCCTTTTCGGCCTCCTACTTGGCGCTGCTGCGCGAGAAGGGCTTTTTCAACCAGTGATCCGGTGAGGGGGTTGCGCCATATCGTTCGGTTCGCGATCGGCGGCGTGCTGCTCTGCACGGGCTGCAACGTCACGCGCCATATTCCCGACGGGGAGTATCTGGTGCGGAAGGTGCGGATCGAGGACGACAAGTCCGTGCCGCGCAAGGAGCGCATCCCGGCGTCGGAGCTGGAGAAGTATATCCGCCAGACCCCCAACAAGCGTTTCCTGGGAACCGATTTCTACGTCTGGATCTACGAACAGGCCGACCCCGACAAAACCAACTGGTGGAACGACTGGAAACGCAAGATCGGCCAGGCTCCCGTGCTGCTCGACATGCGTCTGACGGAGCGGTCGGCGCAGAATCTGAAGGTCTACATGGATTCGCGGGGCTACTTCCGCTCCCGCTCGTCGTTCGACGTGGACACCCTTTCGCGCCGCAAGCGGGCGACGGTCACCTACCGCATCCGGCAGAGCGAACCGTATCGGATCGACACGCTCGCCTACGATTTCAAGGACCGGTTCCTGGAGCAGCTCGTGCTGCCCGATACGGTCAACTCGCTGGTGCGTCCGGGCGACGTCTACAACATCGCCGTGCTCGACGAGGAGCGCGAACGCATCGCGGCGCGGCTCAAGCAGCGCGGCTACTACAACTTCTCGGTCAACAACATCCGCTATCTGGCCGATACGCTGGGCGGCGGCCGCCGGGTGGCGCTGACGATGATCGTCGAACAGCATGTCACCGGCTACGACGCGCGCGGCCAGGCGCTCAAGGACAACAACATGGTCTATCGCATCGACCGGATCAACCTCTTCCCCGACTACGACCCCGCCGTGGCGCGGACCGATTCGACCTTCGCCCGGCGGCTCGATACGACCTACTACCGGGGGCTGAACATCATCTACCGCAACCGGCTCCATCTGCGCCGCAAGGTGCTGCGCCGGAGCGTGCCGCTCTATCCCAACTATATCTACGATTCCGAGCAGGTCAACCGCACCTACAGCGATCTGATGGGCCTCGGCTATTTCCGCAGCGCGAAGATCGCGTTCGTCGAGCAGCCCCAGCGGGTCGACGTGACCGACGTGGTCTCCTACGTGGGCGAGGATGCCGATACGACGCGCACGTTCTATACGCGCGAGGGCTATCTCGAGTGCAACATCCTCTGTACCCCGGCGCTGAAGCAGAGCGTGAAGGTCGAACTGGAGGGGAGCACCACGTCGAGCTTCTACGGACTGAAGGCCACGGTCGGCTACCAGAACCGCAACGTTTTCCGGGGGGCCGAGGCGCTCGATCTGGCCGTGACGGCGGGTTACGAATTCATGAAGGCTCCCGACGCCCGGAAGAAGACCGCCAAGGAGTTCGGCGTGTCGGCCGGCCTGTCGTTCCCCCGGTTCTGGCTGCCCTGGTCCACCTATCGCTACCGGGTGAACCAGCCCCGCACGAAGGTCGAACTGTCGATCAACGTCCAGAACCGTCCGTTCTACCGGCGCGTGCTGTCGAGCGCCGGGCTCACCTACCTGTGGAGCAACCGGAGCTATTCGTCGTTCTCGCTGCGGCCCGTCGACATCAACGTGATCGACGTGAGCGATCTGAACGAGGATTTCCTGGGGCAGACGAACAACAAGTACCTCGTAGAGAGTTTCCGCACGCAGTTCATCGGCGGCCTCTCGTTCGGCTATGTCTACAACAACCAGCGCAAGCACCTGGGCGGCAACGCCACGAATATCCGGTTCAACTTCGAGACGGCCGGCAACCTGATCGATGCGGTCGAGCATCTGTTCTACAAGCGGCCGGCCGGGAGCGATTACTATACGATCTTCGGCATCCAGTATTCGCAGTATTTCCGTACGGACCTGAGCGCCAGCCGCAAGATCATGCTGGGCGAGAAGACCGCCATCGTCGGCCGGCTTTACGGCGGCGTGGCCAAAGCCTACGGCAACTCCACGGTCATTCCGTTCGACCGGCAGTTCTACTGCGGCGGCAGCAACGGCATGCGCGGCTGGACGCCCCGTACGCTCGGCCCGGGTTCGGTGCCGAATCCGCACGATCCCTATCCGATCCAGACGGGCGATCTGAAGCTGGAGGCGAATCTCGAACTGCGTTTTCCGATCTGGGGGATGATCCACGGCGCCACGTTCTTCGACCTGGGCAATATCTGGTGGCTGGAGTCGGGGCAGGACCGGCCGGCCGAGTCGGTGTTCCATATCGACGAGTTCTACCGGCAGCTGGGCTTCAACACGGGGCTGGGCATCCGGCTCGACATCAAGTTCGCCGTGCTGCGCCTGGACTGGGGCATCCAGCTGCATAATCCCAACAACCCGGCGGGCGAGCGGTGGATCCACAATTTCCGTTGGAAGAATACGGCCCTGAATTTCGGCGTCGGCTATCCGTTCTGATGCACCCGCAGTGCGGCTCGCGCTCTTCGCAGCCGCGGCCTGTCTTCGCCTCGTTAGATCGTTGCGCGCTGCGGCGGCCGGGTTTTCCGTATCCGCCTGCTGCGCTCTGCGGGCATCTCTTTTTTCTCTGCCGTTCGTTCCGCGCCGGGATCTGTCGCGGGAACGGACCGTTCGCCGCGCTCTGCGGCGGCCGTCGGATTCGTCCTATCCGCAATGCGGCTTTCGGAGCGGGCCGGCCGGGACGTAGCAGCCGTTCGCGGCCGCCTTCGGTCCGTCCCGGAATCCGGGGCGGACGTCCTGTCAGCACCTCAGCGAAAGAACCGTCACACCGATTCTCGCCGGAGGGTCTCCGCCGGTCGGCCGCAGCCGGGAGCGCATACCCCCCCCCTTGCGGCCGGCTCTTTCGACGAACCGGTCTGCGGGTCCAGCTTGTAGCGTGTGGGCGATATGCCCGTGTTGCGCTTGAAATAGCTGCCGAAGAAGGACTGGTTGGGGAAATTCAGCGCGTAGGCGATCTCCTGGATGCTCATGTCCGAGTATTTCAGCAGGGTCTTGGCTTCGAGAATCACATAGCTGTCGATCCATTCCGAGACCGATTTGCCGCTGATGCGGCGGATGAGCGTGGTCAGGTATTTGGGCGTGATGTAGAGTTTGCGGGCATAGAATCCCACGCTGCGCTCCGTTTTGAAATGTTCGCCCAGCAGGATCATGAACTGCCGGAAGTAGGTCTCGGCCCGGCTTTGCGTGGCGGTCTGCTCCTGCGGATGCTGTTCGAGGTAGTTTTGCAGCGTGCAGCCCACCTTGTAGAGCAGCGCGGTGACCAGCCCGCCGAGAATTTCGGCGATGAACGGAGCGTCGGGCATGCGGGTCTGCTGGTCGATCAGCGAGAAGAAGCTGCGCAGCGTGCGGCACTCCTGGTCGTTGAGCGGCAGGGACGGATGGGCCGCGAATTGCAGATAGAGCGGCATCATCCGGGTGGTGTCGATGCTGAGCCGCTGGATGAAGTCGCTCGTGATGGCGATCACGTGCGACCGGAAATTCTCGCTCGAATGGACCTGGACGATGTTCTTCGGGATATAGAGGAACAGGTCGTTCTTCTGCAGCCGATACTCCTGCATGTTGAACGAGAGGACGGCGCTCCCTTCGGTGCAGATGCCGATGATGAAGGCGTCGATCCGGCAGGGGAACCGGAAGGCCTCCAGATGGCTGCTGTCGTGCGCGATCACGCACTCGTGGATTCGTTTTTCCGTATTTGCGGATGCCATCGACAACAGCTCCGCGAGGGTGAAACTGGTGATTTCGTCGTTTTTTCCGTCTCGTTTTTCGATAGAAGTCATCGGTCGTTCTGCGTTTGCGTCTCCCTGTGCATCGGGCCCTCGGGCCGGAAGACGGGAGTACGGTTCGTTGAAAAGTCGTTATTTATTACAAATGTAAGAATAAATCGCCGATCGGTGCTCGTTTTATCGTAAAGAGACGACTTTTTGAATATTTTAGGTCTGAAATAGACGGCCGGTCGGCGATGAGAGGCGGCACGACGGCGATCGGGGGACGGTGCGGCAGCGGTCTGCGTGCACGGAGGAGGCAGCCGGCGGCTTTCGGGGTGGGGTGCTCTTTCGGTACGATAGGCTTCAGCGGGCAACGAAAAATCCCCTCCTTCGAGCGGGAGGGGATTGTGGATCGTGATTATCTGTCGTTCGCAGAGGCCGGCGGGTCGTTCCGATGCTTCGTTCGCGGGGCCGAGCCGCCGCTCGGAAGGGAGCGGGACCGATCCGGACTGATCCGGGCCGGATGTGCGGCCGCTGCCGGTCTGCCGTGATCGCAGAGCCGATCAGTTGGCTGCAGCGGTCTCGCTGATGCCCAGTTCGCGGCGCACTTCGGGTGCGATGTCGGTCAGAGCAGCCTCGTCGAAGTAGGCCAGCGAGCCGGTCGAGATGTCGAATACCACCAGGTAGCCGCCGGCTTTCGATACTTTGTCGATGGCCTCCTTGGCCTTGCTGACGATCGGGGCGAGCAGTTCGTTCTGCTTCTTCTGATAGTCCTGCTGTGCGACCTGCTCGAACTCGCTGCTGCGGTTCTGCAGCTCCTGCAACTCTTTCTCCTTGAGCTGTTTCACCGAGTCGGAGAGGGTCTCGTAATTCTTCTGGTAGTCGGCGAGTTTGGTGTTGAATTCGACCCGTATGGTCTCCAGGTTGTCCTGGATCTCTTTGGCGAAGGCCTCCATGTTGGTCTGCATCTCTTTGGTTTCCGGCATCAGCATGATGAGCTCCTGGGTGTTGATCCGGCCGAATTTCTGTGCGAAGAGCGAGGTCGCTCCCAGGGTCATCATGACCGCGAGGGTCAGTTTCAGTACGTTTTTCATGGTTTTTTATCAGTTAATTTTCTTGATGTTGCCTTATTTGAGCGCATCGATCACCTGCTGCGTGTGGTCGGCTTTGGCCGATTTGTAGAGCAGCGATGCGTTGTTGGCCGAGTCGAGCACCATGTCCGCACCTACGCGGGCGGCATAGGCCGCGATGGTGTCGAACACCCGTTTCTGGATGGGCTGGATCAGCTCCAGCCGTTTTTTCATCAGCGTGCCTTCCGTACCGAACAGGCTCTCCTGGTACTCGTTGGCCTCTTTCTCGCGCGTGAGGATGGTATTTTCGCGCGACTGGCGCATCGCTGCGGAGAGCGAGGCCTTCTGCGCCATATAGGTGTTGTAAAGCGACTCCACCTCTTCGAATTTCGCATCGACCTGACGCTGATACTGCTGGGCGAGGTCGTCGAGCTGTTCGATTGCGGCGTTGTAAGCTTCGATCGATTTGAACACCTTCTCGCTGTCGATGATGATGTAGTTCTGGGCAGACAATGCGCCGGCCGTCGCGACGGCGAACAGGGCGGTCAAAATCCAACGTTTCATGTCTCCTTCCGGTTTATCGTTCTGCGGTCTTTCCGGGTGCGGGCCCCGAGTGCGGGGGGGGGCTGCCCGAAATCCCTGGTATAAAGATAACTCTTTTCTTTCAAATTTATTGCCAGACGGCCGCGAATTCTTCCGGTGCCCCTGTTTCATCCTCGGGCGGCGCCTCTTCCCGGTCTAAACCGCCCTGCCGGACCGCATGCTCAGAACTGCTGTCCCAGTACGAAGTGGAACTGGCTGCCGCTCTTGGTATTGGAGTTGGCCGGAGCGTCGAATCCGTAACCCCAGTCGATACCGAGCATGCCGACCACCGGCAGATAGAGGCGGACGCCGAAGCCGGCCGAGCGCTTGATCTTGAAGGGCGAGAACTTCTTCCACGACGTGAAGGCGTTACCGCCCTCGAGGAAGCCCAGCACGTAGATCTGCGACGACGGCTTCAGGATGACCGGGTAGCGCAGCTCCATCGTGTACTTGTTGTAGGCGCACGAGTAGTTGTTCGGATCGGGGTCGAGCGCGCCGTCCTCGTAGCCGCGCATCGAGATGATGTCGATACCGTAGATGTTGTATCCCGACATGCCGTCGCCGCCGACTTCGAACCGCTCGAAAGGCGATACCTTATTCTTATTGTAGCTGCCCAGGAAGCCCATTTCGGCCTTGGCCATCAGCACCAGGTTCGTATTGCGCGTGAGCGACTGGAACCATTGGGCCTTGAACTGCCATTTGTGGAACTCGATCCAGCGGTAGCGCTCCTGGTTGGCGGCGTCGGCGACCTTCGAGTCGGTGCTGTTGGCCAGTTCGGCCAGCCGTTTGTAGTCCTTGCCGTCCCAGAGCGAGTAGGGGAGCGTCGCCTGCACCGAGGCGCTGAACTCCGAACCGCGGCGGGGATAGATGGGCTGGTCCACCGAGTTGCGGGCGAAGACGAGCTTCAGCGACAGCAGGTTGGATGCGCCGTTCGACATGCCGAAGGAGTTCCAGTTCTTGAGCGAGTAGCGCTCGTAGTCGGCCTCCATGTAGAGCGTGAAGTAGGGGTCGGGCCAGTTCAGCCGCTTGCCCAGACCGGCCGCCACGCCGTACGAACGGAAGTACTGCGTACTCTTCTGCCATACGTAGTAGGCGTTGTTCTGCTCGGAGAAGTGGGCCGAGAGGGTGAATGAGTTGGGCTTGCGTCCGCCGAGCCAGGGGTCGGTGAAACTGAAGGCGAAGGCCTTGTAGTAGGTACCGTTGGTCTGGGCCGAGAGCGAGAGCCGCTGGTTCTGTCCCATTGGGTAGGGCCGCCAGGCGCCTTTCTTGAAGAAGTTCTTGACCGACAGGTTGTTGAGCGTGATGCCGACCGAGCCGACGAAGGTGCCCGATCCCCAGCCGCCGGCGATGTTGAACTGGTCGGAGGCCGTGGCCTCGAGGGGCCATCCGATGTCCACCAGCTCGTTCGAGACGGGTTTCACGTCGGGCATGATCGTCTCGGGGTTGAAATGGCCCATCGTGCCGAGCGTGCGGATGGTCTGCATGAGCAGGGCGCGGTTGTACAGTTCGCCCGGGCGGGTGTACAGTTCGCGGCGGATCACCTCGTCGTCGACGCGCTGGTTGCCCGAGATGTCGACGTTGTTGATGGTGAACTGCTTGCCTTCGAACACCTTGAGCTCCAGGTCGATCGAGTCGGGAGCGATGATGACCTCGGCCGGTTCGATCTGCGACATCAGGTAGCCGTCGTTCTGGTAGAGCGACTTGATCGACATGTCTTCGGGGTTCTCCTCTTTGCCGATGCCCAGGCGTTTGTGCATCGACTTCTTGTCGTAGGTGTCGCCCTTGTTGACGCCGAACATGCGCTGCAGCTCTTCGGTCTCGTGCACCGAGTTGCCGACCCACGAGACGTTGCGGATGTAGTATTTGTTGCCCTCCGACAGGTCGATGTCGATGCCGAGGCGCTTCTCGTTGATCGGGTAGATCGAGTCGCGCACGATGTGGGCGTTGCGGTAGCCTTTCGAGTTGTAGAAGTCGATCAGCAGCTCCTTGTCGTTCTCGTAGTCGGGTTCGTTGAGCTTGGCGCCCTTGAAAAAGTTGATGCTCTTCTGGTGGGTCTTCTTGAAGGTGCGGCGCAGGCGGCGCGATGGGAACTGTTCGTTGCCCGTGAAGTTGATCTTGCCGATCTTCACCCGCTTCTTGCGGTCGATCAGGAAGGTGACGTTCACGGCCTGGGCGCGGATCGAGTCGTTTTCGATGCGTACGTCGACCTCGGCGTTGCGGAAGCCCTTGTCCTCCCAGTATTTCTTGATGAGCTTCTTGTTCTTGTCGATGACGTAGTCCGAGAGTTCGTTGCCGCGCTTGAGCTTGAGCTTCTCGGTCAGGTCCTTTTTCTTGCCTTTCGAGATGCCTTCGAAATCCCAGCTGTAGACGCGCGGCCGCTCCTTGAGGAACAGCTCCAGGTCGAGGCTGTCGCCTTCGATCGAGGCGCCGATCTTCACGTCGGCGAACATGCGCTGGCTCCACAGACGCGTGATGGCGTTCGAGATGAAGTTGCTCGGCAGGAAGATCGAGTCGCCGACGATCAGACCCGCCGAGGACTTGATGATGTCGTGGTTGAGGTTGGGTGCGCCGTGGATGTTGATGTCGCGGATGTAGTAGAGCTTCTGCGCTCCGCTTTTCAACATGGGTGCCTCTTCCGAAAAGGCGGCCGTCGCCGTGGTGTCGGCCTGCTCCCGGGCGAACGCCTGCGAGCAGAGCGCCCCTGCGAGCACCGTTGCCGTGACTATCTTACCGAAATATTTCATCTATTTCCAAAATCTGTCTTCAAATTCTACGTTCGTACGGCCGCCCCGTTCCTGCGCGGCGGCGTGCTCCGCTTCGGCGGCCGGGCCGTGCGGCTGCGGCTCGTGCGGGGCGGTGCCTCCGCACGGCGCACGGGACGCCGGTCTATTTCACCAGCCCGTAACGGCGGTTGCGCCGGGCGTATTCGTCGAGCGCCCGGTCGAAATCCGCCTCCGTGAAGTCGGGCCACAGCACCTCGGGAAACCAGAATTCGGCATACGAGGCCTGCCACAGCAGGAAGTTGCTGAGCCGGCATTCGCCGCTCGTGCGGATGATCAGATCGGGATCGGGGAACTCCGCCGTGTCCAGCGCCGCGGAGATCGTCTGTTCGGAGATCGCCTCCGGAGCCAGCAGCCCCCGGGCGGCCCGGCCGGCGAGGGTGCGCACGGCGCGCGTCATCTCGTCGCGCGACGAATAGTTCAGCGCCAGGATCAGTTTCAGCCGGTCGCCGCCGGCCGTTTCGCGCTCTGCGCGCGCCAGGTACTCCTGCACCTTCTGCGAGAAGCGGGTGCGGTCGCCGATCATGCGGATCTCTACGCCTTCGTGCCTCAGCTCGGGCGTTTCGCTCGCCACGCTGCGGCAGAACAGCTCCATCAGGGCGTCCACCTCTTCGGCGGGACGGCCCCAGTTTTCGGTCGAGAAGGTGTAGATGGTCAGGTATTTCACGCCTTTTTTCACGGCGGCCCGGATCGCCCGGCGCACGGGTTCCACGCCTGCGGCATGTCCTTCGTGGCGCGGCAGTCCGCGAAGCTCGGCCCATCGGCCGTTGCCGTCCATGATGATGGCGACATGTTCGGGTATGCGCTGCAACTGCTCCATAATAGCCTGCAAATATAGGCAAAAAATCGTATAAGGGCGAAGAATCGGCTTAAAATTCGAGATTTGCGCCGGAGGCCGGACGCCGCGGGAAAATCGCGGGGAGGTCGGCCCGCTCCGGCGTCGTCGGTGTCAGCTGCGGATGTCGATCCCCCACATCATCTTATTGCGTAACGTGTCGTAGAACGATATATTGTGCGGGACGGCCAGAAAAATCGGACGTTCGGCCTTGCGCACCGTGAAGCTCGCCCCCTCGCCCACGGGGTAGGTGCGGTTGTCGAGCGTGACGAACGCGTCGGCCCGCCGCGCGCGGATGTAGAGCGAGATGGTGCTCGAGTCGGGCACCACGACGGGCCGCATCGTCAGGTTGTGGGGGGCGATGGGCGTGACGACCAGACAGGCGCATTGGGGCGCCACCACGGGGCCTCCGGCGCTGAGCGAATAGGCCGTCGATCCGGTGGGGGTCGAGATGATCACCCCGTCGCCGTGGTAGGTGGCGACCATCTGTCCGTTGACGCAGGTCTCGACCGAGATCATCCCCGCGCCGCGCCGCTGCACCGAGAACTCGTTGAGCGCCAGCGGCGAGCGGGGCGCTTCGCTGAAACTTCCCTCGACCGTCAGCAGCGTGCGCGGCTCCACCTCGATGCGGCCTGCGGCGATCTCGCCGAAGATCCGCTCCATGCCGGCCGTGGGGGCGCCCGTCAGGAATCCGAGGTGCCCCGCGTTGATCCCCATGACCGGGATCGGAGCCCCCTGCAGCCGGTGCACCCCTTCGAGCAGCGTGCCGTCGCCGCCGTAGCAGACCATCACCGCATCGGCAGGGTGTTTGCCGACGGCCTGACCGTAGATGCGCTCCGGGGCGACGCGCTCGCCCGTCAGCCGCTCGACCGTGGACGCAAACTCCTCGTTGACCGAATATTCGAGCCCGAATATCCGCAGCGCATCGAATATCTGCCCGATTTCGGCGGCGGTGTGCGCGATCTGGGGCCGGGAAAAAAGTATGATCTCCATCTGTGCGGTTCGGAAAAAATAAGTAACTTTACCTCGGCAAATATAGCGAATATCTATGACAAAGTTGAGTGTGAATGTCAACAAGATCGCTCTGATCCGCAATGCGCGGGGCGGGAATCTGCCGGACGTGGTCCGTGCGGCCCGCGCGATCGAGCGTTTCGGCGCCGACGGCATCACGGTCCATCCGCGGCCCGATGCGCGCCACATCCGCTACGACGACGTGCGCGAGCTGAAGCGTGCGCTCGCGACGGAGCTCAACGTCGAGGGGAATCCCACCCCCGAATTCATCGATCTGGTGCTGGAGACGGTTCCCGCCCAGGTGACGCTCGTGCCCGATGCGCCCGATGCGCTCACGTCGAACGCCGGCTGGAATACGATCTTTTGCCGCGATTTCCTGGCCCGCGTGACGAGCCGTCTGCACGGGCGCGGCATCCGCGTTTCGATCTTCGTGGATCCGGTGCCCGAGCTGGTCGCCGGGGCGAAGGTGTGCGGCGCCGACCGGGTCGAACTCTACACCGAGGCCTATGCCCGCGACTATGCCGCCGACCGCGCGCGTGCCGTCGCGCCCTATCTGGCCGCGGCTGAAGAGGCGCGCCGGCTGAGGCTGGGGCTCAATGCGGGGCACGACCTCAATCTGGAGAACCTGCGCTGGTTCGCGGCGAACATTCCGTGGCTCGACGAGGTGTCGATCGGGCATGCGCTGGTCTGCGACGCGCTCCGGTTCGGAATGGAAAATGCGGTGGAGCTCTACCGCCGCGAACTGGCGGCTGCGACGAACGGCGAATCCCATTAAAAAAGATAACGACGATGAAAAAGATCCTGTTGCTGGCCGTTGCGATGCTGTGCGCTTCGGCCGCCTGCGCGCAGAGCGCCTATAACTACCAGCGGCGCAGCCTGTTCGACACGCTTCCCGTGCGGCCCAGCGACATCGTGTTCCTCGGGAACAGCATCACCGACGGCTGCGAATGGGCCGAACTGTTCGACAACCGCCACGTCAAGAACCGCGGCATCAGCGGCGACCGAACGGGGTGGATGCTCGAGCGGCTGGATCCGATCGTGAAGGGGCGGCCCAAGAAGCTCTTCCTGATGATCGGGACCAACGACCTGGCGGCCGGCATCGCACCCCGCGAAGTGGCCGAGAACGTCTGCCGGATCATCGAGCGGTTCCGCAACGAATCGCCCTGGACGAAGATCTACGTGCAGAGCATCCTGCCGGTGAACGGGGCCGACGTGGACGTGCCCCATAAGAACCACTGGGAGCGGGGCGCCGAGATCGTCGAGACGAACCGGCTGCTCGAGGACCTCTGCGCCGGGGAGCAGAAGAACCTGATGTACGTCGACGTCTATTCGGCGCTGGTCGACGAAAAGGGGATGCTCGACAAACGTTACACCAACGACGGACTGCACCTGACGGGCGAAGGCTATTTGGCCTGGAAAGCGGTCGTCGAAAAATACGTGAAGTAGCCCGTGCCGCTGTCCGATCCGATATTCCGCCGCATTTCGCGTCTGGTCGACGCGCGCGGCGTGCGGGCCTTCGTCGTGGGGGGCTACGTGCGCGACCACTACCTGCGGCGCCCTTCGACCGACATCGACGTGGTGGTGGTCGGGAGCGGCGTCGAAGTGGCCGAGGCGCTGGGCCGCGAGCTGCATGCGAAGGTCTCGGTCTTCAAGACCTTCGGCACGGCGATGCTGCGCGTCGGCGGCATCGAGGTGGAGTTCGTCGGGGCGCGCAAGGAGTCCTATACGCACGATTCGCGCAAGCCGCAGGTCGAGGCCGGGACGCTCGACGACGACCAGCGGCGGCGCGACTTCACGATCAACGCGCTGGCCTGGTCGCTCAACGGCGATTCGTTCGGCGAGCTGGTCGACCCGTTCGGCGGCATGGACGATCTGGAGGACGGCATCATCCGCACGCCGTGCGACCCCGACATCACCTTTTCCGACGATCCGCTGCGCATGATGCGGGCCGTGCGGTTCGCCGCGCAGCTGGGCTTCTCGATCGAGGAGGAGACGTTCGACGCCATCCGGCGCAACGCGCAGCGCATCCGGATCGTCTCGCGCGAGCGCATCGCCACGGAGCTCAACAAGATCGTGCTGTCGCCCGTCCCGTCGATGGGATTCGAGCTGCTCGAACTGACGGGGCTGCTCGAGCTGATTTTTCCCGAGATGCACCGGCTGAAAGGGGTGGAGCGGCGCGGAAAACATGCCCATAAGGACAATTTCGTCCACACGCTCAAGGTGTTGGACAACGTGGCGCTCCGTTCGGACGATCTGTGGCTCCGCTGGGCCGCCGTGCTCCACGACATCGCCAAACCGCTCACGAAGGCCTACGATCCCGCCGTGGGGTGGACCTTCCACGGGCACGAGGTGCTCGGCTCGAAGATGGTGCCGGCGATCTTCCGCCAGCTGAAACTGCCGCTCAACGAGCACATGAAGTTCGTGCAGAAGCTGGTCTTCCTCCATCTGCGTCCGATCATCCTGTCGGAGGATCTGGTGACCGATTCGGCCGTGCGGCGGCTGCTTTTCGAGGCGGGCGACGACGTGGAGGCGCTCATGACGCTCTGCGAGGCCGACATCACCTCGCGCATCGATGCCAAGGTGCGGCGTTACAAGGCCAATTTCGAGCTGGTGCGGCGCAAGATGAAGGATCTCGAGGAGCGCGACCGCATCCGCAATTTCCAGCCTCCGATCACAGGCGAGATCATCATGGAGACCTACGGGATCGGTCCCTGCCGCGTGATCGGCGAGATCAAGGAGGTCATCAAGAACGCGATTCTCGACGGCGAGATTCCCAACGACTATGCGGCCGCCCACGCCCTGATGGAGCGTCTGGCGGCGGAACGCGGACTCGGAAAACGCGACTGACCCCGCGCATCGCCCTTTGCATCGTCTGGCGTGGGGCGTGGGCCGGGGCGTACGAACGGGTGTGCAGCCGGTCCGCCGGTATATGGAAAAGGCCGTCGCCGGATGGACGACGGCCTTTTCCGCTGCGGTCTGCCGGCTCCGGGGTCTCCGGCCGGTCCGCCGGAGTTTGCTGCGGCTGTTTCTTTATCCCGTCCCCTCGTCCGGAGGGGTCGGCTCCGGGTGTCCGTTCAGCCGGTCCGCCGGTTATCCGGCCGCCGTTCGGGCTATTCCAGCATCCGCCTGCGCCATGCGTCGGGCACCGGAACGCTCTGCTGGCGGGCGAAATCGAAGGCCACCATCACCGACCGGCTCCGGCTGCACAGCCGCTCTCCGGCCCGGAGCTCCTGCCGAAGCACGATGCTCTTGCAGCCTACGCGCTCGCAGACGGTCGTGACCGCGACGTCGTCGTGCATGCGCACCTGCTCCAGATAGTCGGTCGCGGTGGAGACCGCCACGATCCGCAGGTCGCCCGACAGGACGTCGGCGCCCAGCACCTCGCGGTAATACGTCGTTTTTCCCGTGTCGAAATACATCTGCTGCGCCACGTTGTTCACGTGCAGGAACGGGTCGATGTCCGAAAACCGCTGCTGGATCGGGGTGACAAGCGTGCGTGCCATGCTATTCGCGGATGATTTTCACTTCGCCGCCCTCGCCGAAGGCGATGATCGACGAGGCCTTGCGCGTGGGTTTGCCTTCGAAGACCGGGTTGACGACGAAATCCGCGCCGTCGACGATCTCCTGCGCCACCTCGGCCAGCCCTGCGGGAGTCGCCTCGCCCGACACGTTGGCCGAGGTCGAGACGACCGGACGTCCGAATGCGCGCAGCATCCGGCGGCAGAACTCGTGGTCGGGGATGCGGACGCCGAGCGTCCCCTCCTCGGGGATGAGGTTCGCGGCCACGCCCGCCGCACCCGGCAGGATGGCCGTCAGCGGCGACGTCGCCAGCTCCATCACTTCGTAGGCGATGCCCGGCGCGCGGTTCACGTAGCGCGCGACCATGTCGGCCGAGGCGCACAGCACCAGCATCGATTTCTTGTTCTCGCTGCGTTTCAGCGCGTAGATTCGGGCCACGGCTTCGGCGTTCGTGGCGTCGCAGCCCAGCCCCCAGACCGTGTCGGTGGGGTAGAGGATCACGCCGCCGGCGCGCAGCACCCGCACGGCTTCGTCGACCTCGGCCTGTAATTTTTCGTTCTTCTGCATGTTATCGTGGAATTTGACCGCACCGCCGTGCGTCGCCTGCGCCGCCGGGCCGGGATCCGGCATGCGCACCGCCGGCCGCCGCGGAACGGCGCGAGCTATTTCGCGGGCAGCACTTCGATCCAGTAGTCGTCGGGGTCGGCGATGAAGTAGAGCCCCATGTCGTGATTCTCGTATGCGATGCACCCCATGCCGCGGTGGTACTCCCGCACGGCGGCGTAGTCGCCCGGCACGCGGACGCAGAGGTGGCTCTCGTTCTCGCCCAGCTCGTAAGGCGTGCCCGCATGGTCGCGCAGCCAGGTCAGCTCGAGGCGGAACCCCGTCTGGCCGTCGCCCAGATAGACCAGCACGAACGATCCGTCGGCCGCCTCCTTGCGGCCCGTCTCCCGCAGCCCGAGCGCCCGGTCGTAGAAGTCCAGCGATCGGGCGAGGTCGCTGACATTGATGTTGAAGTGGTCGAATCTGCTCTTGATCTCCATCGTTCCCGAATTTTAATCCGCACAAAGTTACGCAAAGATCCGCAAACTTCGGATGTTTTCGGATCCTTTGTTGCCTGCGGCCCGAAAGGCTGCCGGCGCCGGTTCCTTTCCCGGGATTCGGTTCCTGACGGGGCGGTGGGGCCTTTCGGCGGCGGACGGACGGATTGCGACGGAAAAATTTGAATCCGCATCCGGATATTTCCGGCGAATTTTATAACTTTGCGACACGAACGAAAAACAATAAAAATCAATACATCCTATGGGAAGAGCCTTCGAATATCGCAAAGCGCGGAAACTGAAGCGTTGGGGACACATGGCCCGCACGTTCACCAAGATCGGTAAAGAGATCGAAATCGCCGTCAAGGCCGGCGGCCCCGATCCTTCGGGCAACACGCGCCTGCGCATTTTGATCCAGAACGCCAAGGCCGAGAACATGCCCAAGGAGAATGTCGAGCGCGCCATCAAACGCGCGACGGAGAAGGATGCGGCCGATTACAAGCAGGTCATCTACGAAGGATACGGCCCCCACGGCATCGCCTTCCTGGTGGAGACCGCGACCGACAACACCAACCGTACGGTGGCCAACGTGCGCATGCACTTCAACAAATGCGGCGGAACGCTGGGCAACAGCGGCTCGGTGGGCTTCATGTTCGACCACAAGTGCACGTTCAAGTTCCATGCGGCGGCCGGAACCGATCCCGAGGAGCTGGAGCTGGAGATGATCGACCTGGGCGTGGACGAGTTCTATCCCGAGGAGGACGGCGTGACGGTCTATGCGCCCTACGAATCGTTCGGTTCGATCCAGAAATGGCTGGACGACAAGGGTTTCGAGATCGTTTCGGGCGAATCGGTCTATCTGCCCGTCGATACGAAGGAGTTGGACGCCGAAGGCCGCGAGTCGGTCGAGAAGCTGGTCGAGCGGCTCGAGGAGGACGACGATGTGACCAATGTCTACCACAATATGAAGGAGGTCGAGGAGGAGTAGGCGCCGTGCGGTTCGCCGTGCGGCGAACCGGGTGACCGCCGACCTTCCGATCTGTCCGATTGCAACGGTTTCACCCCTGCCGGAATCAGTTCCGGCAGGGGTGATTTTTCATTCGGGGTTCCTGCTTTCTTTCCGGCCGGAGGCCTCGCCGCATCCCGAGGCGGGTCCCGGACGGGCGGCTGATCCGGAGTTCGGACTTGCACCGGTGCGCGGATTTCTCCGTGCGATGGCCGGTATTGCTTCGGGCCGCATCCCGGAGCGGGTCCCGGATGAGCGGCTGATCCGGAGTTCGGACTTGCACCGGTGCGCGGATTTCTCCGTGTGATGGCCGGTACTGCTTCGGGCCGTATCCCGGAGCGGGTCCCGGATGAGTGGCTGATCCGGAGTTCGGGCCTGCACCGGTGCGCGGATTTCTCCGTGTGATGGCCGGTACTGCTTCGGGCCGCATCCCGGAGCGGGTCCCGGCGGGCGGCGGATCGGATTCCGATTTTACCTGCCCTATGGTCGGGTGCGTCCGATGCGATGGCGGTCGACCGAACGCGTTCGCTGCGGCCGGCTGAGACGGCCGCAGTCTTTTCCGAAAACAGCAAGCGGCGGACAGAATCTCTGTCCGCCGCTTGCATGGGATCGATCCGGAATTACAAGGAGTTGGTGTGCAGCTGGAGCGCACCCTTCAGGTTGGCTGCCTTGTTCTTGTGGATGATGTTGTGTTTCGCCAGCTTGTCCAGCATGGAGGTCACCTTCGGCAGCAGAGCCTCGGCGGCGCTCTTTTCCGACGTATTGCGCAGGGCCTTCACGGCGTTGCGGGCCGTCTTGTGGTAGAGGCGGTTGTGTGCGCGCTTGGTCAGGGTCTGGCGAATGCGTTTCTTCGACGACTTATGGTTTGCCATGATTCTAAGTTTTTATTTTTCTTTTTCTGTTTCCGTTTTCGCGAGATGTCCGAAGATCGCCTCCGGTGCATCTCTTTCGTATGTGCGCTCGTCTCCGGGCGCCTGCGGCCGTAGCCGTTTTCGGATGGGACGACGCCCGCTCCTCTGTTCAAAAACCCGTCGACGGAACTCCCTGCCGCTTTCCGGAGGGTTTTCCGCCAGTTCGTAGCCCATAGCAGAATCGAACTGCTCTTTCAAGAATGAAAATCTTGCGTCCTAACCGATAGACGAATGGGCCTACTGCCGCTATCGTTTCCGCGAACGGGAACTTTAGCGGTGCAAAGGTAAATAAAAATGCGACGTAAACAAAAAAAAGCGCGGAAAAATGTCGCAGTCTCACTTTTTTATCGCCCGGACGCATCCCGCGGCCGGATCGAATGCGACCTGTTCTCCGGCGAAAAGCCGCTCGAGATGGCCGCTGCGGACCATCTCGGCCGTGGGAAGCAGGTGCAGGCGGGGCGTGTCGATCAGCGCGATCGCGTCGCACAGCGACAGGGCGATGTCCAGCTCGTGCGTCGAGAAGAGGATGCATTTGCGCTGTTCGTGGGCCAGGCGGCGCAGCAGCGTGCACAGTTCGTAACGGTTGGGCAGGTCGAGGAAGGCGGTCGGTTCGTCGAGCAGCAGGACCGGCGTGTCCTGCGCCAGGGCGCGGGCGATGAGGATGCGCTGGCATTCGCCGTCCGACATCGCGTCCATCGTCTTGCGGGCGAATCCGCTCATTCCCACGGCCTCCAGCGCCCGGGCGACGACAGTGCGGTCGTCCGCCCGCAGGCGGCCGATCCAGTCGGTGTAGGGGGCGCGGCCGAGCGCCACGACCTCTTCGCACGTGAGGCGGGCGATGCGCACCTTGTCCGTGGTGACGAAGCTGACCAGCGCGGCCCGCTGGCGCGGGGCGAGCGCGGCGATCGGCCGGTCGCAGAGCAGGATGTCGCCGGCGGCGGGCGCGGCGAGCCCCGCGACGGTCCGCAGGAGCGTGCTTTTTCCCGTGCCGTTGCGTCCCAGCAGGGCCGTGAGGGAGCCGCGGTGCAGCTCGGCGGTGACGTCGCTCAGCAGCGTGCGGCTGCCGTAGGCGAGGGCGATATGTCGCAGGGAGAGGGCCATGTCAGAAGAGTTTGCGGTTGCGGACGACGACCACCACCACGATCGGGATGCCCGACAGGGCCGTGATCGTGTTGATCGGCAGCGCCAGCAGTTTCGATACGAGGTCGCAGCCCAGCAGCAGCGCGGCGCCCGTCAGCATCGAGCCGGGCATCAGGATGCGGTGGTCGGCCGAGCCGAAGAGCATCCGCGCCATGTGCGGCGTGGCCAGGCCGACGAAGCCGATCGGACCGCAGAAGGCCGTGACGGTGCCGGCCAGCAGCACGGTCGACAGGAAGATCGTCGTGCGCGAGCGCGTCGTGTCCAGTCCCATCGTGCGGGCGTAGTCCTCGCCCAGCAGCAGCAGGTTGAGCGGTTTGATGGCCGCGACGGAGAGGACCAGTCCGGCGCTGATGACCGGCAGGATCAGCCCCAGCTGCCCCGAGGTGACGTCGCCGAGCGACCCCATCGTCCAGACCACGAACGACTTGAGCGCCGCCTCGTCGGAGAGGTATTGCAGGATCTCGATCAGGGCGCCGATGCCCGATCCGAACATCATGCCCAGGATCAGGATCACCATGATGTCGCCGATGCGGCGGCTGACGACCATCACCAGCAGCAGCACGGCCGCGGCGCCGATCCATGCGGCTCCGGCGACCCCCAGCGACTGCAGCCATCCGTGGTGCGTCAGCCCGAGCAGCGGTGCGCCCAGCAGGAACAGGGCCACGCCCAGACTGGCTCCTGTGCTGATTCCCAGTACGTACGGCCCGGCCAGCGGGTTTCGGAAGAGGGTCTGCATCTGCAGGCCGCTGGCGGCCAGCGCCAGGCCGGCGGCACATGCCGTCACGGCCTTCGGCAGCCGGATTTTCCAGACGATGTCGGCGATCGTCGGATCGCACGGACCGCCCGTCAGCGCCGCCCGCAGGTCGCCCGGGGCGATGGCGACCGACCCCACGGCGAGGTCGACCGCGAAGAGCGTGCCGACGAGCGCCGTCAGCAGCAGAAAGAGCAGTGCGGTGCGCGACATCGGCCTATTCGAGTTGTCGGTAGTAACAGAGCGTCGTATCGCCGGGCTCGGGGTGCAGGATGGCGACCAGGTCGTTCAGGATGAGGTCGGGGCGTACGGCGCCCGACTCCCAGAAGTCCGATCCTCCGGCCGGCGTGCGCCGCCGGTTGTTGTTGTAGACCCTGCGGCCTGTCACGGCGGGAATCTTCGCGAATTTCGGGTACTGTGCGATCAGCCGCTCGCGCGAATCGAAACTGCCGGCGTTGAGCCAGTAGTCGGCTTCGGAGGCCAGCAGATAGGCCTCCTCCATGTCGATGGGGCGCGAGGCGTTGCCGGTGCTGTCGGCGGCGCAGAAGGTCCTGCCGCCCGCATCGCGGATCAGCTGCGCCATGTAGTTGCGCGGGGAGGGGAGGAACCACGTGTCGCGGTAGGGGGTGTTGAGCAGTACCAGGGGCCGCCGGAGCGAGTCGGGGAGCGCGGCCGTGCGGGCCGCGACCCGTTCGGCCGTTGCGCGGTAGCTTCCGGCGATCCAGTCGAAGACTGCCTCCCCCCTTTCGGGGCAGTCGCACAGCTCCGCGACGACCAGCATCCATTCGGCCTTGCCCAGGGGCGACTGTTCGACGTAGTCGCCGATGTAGAGGTAGGGGATGCCGAGCTCCCGCAGCTTGCCCGTCAGCGCGGTGTTCTCGCCCGTCACGCCGTAGAGCAGCACGATGTCGGGCCGCAGGGCCGTCAGCAGCTCGTAGTCGGGGTTCGAGTCGGGTCCGACGTCGCGCACCTCGCCGCAGCGGCGGTGCTCCTGCACGTAGGCGTTCGAGAGGTAGTCGATGCCCGACACCCCCTTCACGCGGCGGATTTCGCCCAGCGCGTCGAACATGGCCACGTGGCTCGACGACATGCAGACGGCGCGGCGGACGGGAACCTTCACGGCGGGGCCTTCGTATCCGGCGGGCAGCGGTTCGTCGTCGCGGACGATCAGCAGCCGCTGCTCGACGCCCGAGGCGCCCTGCCAGGGGTCGCGGATGCGGATCAGCGTGCTGCGCCCTTCGCGGCTGCCCGAGATGTCGAATCCCGATGCGTAGCGGGGTGTGTAGTCCGGTCGGTCGAAAGCGTCCGTCGTGAGACGGGTGCGGCGGCCGCAGCTGCAGATCAGCAGGGCGGTCGCCAGCAGGTATGGCAGTATTCTTTTCATCGCGGGACGGGTATGGCGGTCGTATGCGTCGCGTGTCCGGCTTGCCGGGTGTGCCGTCGGGCCGGTTCTTCCGGAATCGTCCTGCGGCGGTGCCTTCGGACCGGGCCGTCCGGACGGAGCATGCGGTCGCGGAGACAAAAATACGAAAAGTCGGGCGCAGAAGCAAACCCGTTTGCATTTTGCCGGGCGGAAACGGCCGAAACGAAGTACGGAATACGAATCGCCGGCAGCTGGGGCGGTGCGATTCGTGGCGGCGGAGCGCTTTCGGCGGAGCCTCCTCGCCGAGGCGAAGGATCCGGGCGGGCGGGGGCTTGTCGAATCCGTAGGCCCTATTCCGTGCGGAGGCGCGATGCGGAGACTCGGAGACGTCCGTCGGGCGGGCTGCGCAGCAGGTGCTTGAGGGCGGACCGACTTGGCTGGGGATTTGCCGTGCGATTGCGCGAGGCGTCCGACCTTGCGGACGGGCGTGCGGGGCAGTCGTGCGTAGACGATTGTGCGAAGCGCAGGCGGCCGGTCGCTGCCGAGCGCCGACTGTCGGGGGGGGGCTGCCGTTCGAGGCCGGGCGGACGGACGGACCGGGTTTCCACGGGAAGCGGCTCCGGCCGGCCCGTGCGGATACGGAACGAGGGCATCCGACACGCGGTCGGATGCCCTCGTCGGCCGTTTCGGTGCGCGGACTATTTCGCGAACCCTTTGCCGATGGCGAGGAAGTCTTCGGCCTTCAGCGCGGCACCGCCGATCAGACCGCCGTCCACATCCTCCTTGGCGAAGATCTCGGCGGCGTTCGACGGCTTGCACGAACCGCCGTAAAGGATCGGGCATGCGTCGGCTGCGGCGCCGAACTTGTCGGCCAGCACCTTGCGGATGTAGGCGTGGATCTCCTGCGCCTGCTCGGCCGTGGCCGTCTTGCCCGTGCCGATCGCCCATACGGGTTCGTAGGCGATCACCAGGTCGGCGAACTGCTCCTCGGTGAGGTTGTAGACCACCTCTTCGATTTGGGCCTTCACCACGTCGAAGTGCTTGCCGGCCTCGCGCTCGGCGAGGTTTTCGCCTACGCAGTAGATGGGGGTCAGCCCGTTGGCATAGGCCTGCGCCATCTTCTTGTTCAGCGTCTCGGAGGTCTCGCCGTAGTACTGGCGGCGCTCCGAGTGGCCCAGGATCACGTACTTGCAGCCCAGCGCCGCGATCATCTGCGCTGCGACCTCGCCCGTGTAGGCGCCTTTGGCCTCGGCGGCGCAGTTCTGTGCGCCCAGCGCGATGTCCGAACCCTTAAGGGCCTCGGCCACCATCGCCAGGTGGGTGAACGGAGGACATACGATGAAGTTCACGCACGCGCAAACCTCCGAGCGGCCGGCTGCGACGCCCTTGGCCAACTCCACACCTTCGGCCGGAAGCGTATTCATCTTCCAGTTGCCGGCAACGATTTTCTTTCTCATGTTCTGTCTGTTTTTATGGATGAAATCATAAATGAGTGCAATGGTCAGTCCCGTCGCGGCGGCGGTCGCCAGCTTCAGCCCCAGCCGGTCGAATTGCGGCAGCGTCTCGGCGAAGAGCAGTTCGACGGTCGGCATGGCGGCGAAGAACGGCACCGCATAGCTCCAGAACAGGAACCGGTAGCGCTGCCGTTCGGAGAGACGCCGCCATACGCGGCGCGTGGTCAGCCCCCAGAAGAGCCCGGCGGCGAGCACGACGCCCCAGCAGAGGATCGGGAGCATCGCGCCGGATCCCGTGCCGCAGCCGTACGTCGCGGCGGCGACCGCCGCGATGCAACCCGCTGCGACAAGTGCGGCCAGCCATTTGTCGTTCAGCATTTTCATGGCTGCTGCGTCGGGTAGGTCGTTTCGCCCGACGTGCGTCCGTTCGCCAGCCGCACCCAGGTGTCGAAGCCGCGGCGGCCTTCGCGCAGCCGGATCATGCGTGCGCCGCTCAGCAGCTCCTGGTATTCGCCGTAGCCGCCGCTGTACCGTCCGTAGCAGAGGGCGATGCCCTCTTTCTCGGCGACGTAGTCGTTCGAGTGGTCGTGTCCCGCGAAGACGCCCGTCGCCTCGCCGCACTCGACCAGCGCCCGGAACATCCCGACGTTGTCGCGCGGCGGACACTCCCGCTCGAGCCGATAGCCCGCGAGCGGCGCCTCGGCGTAGGCTTCGGCATATTCCGGCAGCGGCACGTGGAAGAAGAGCAGTGCGTTGGTCTTGCGGCCGTTGCGGGCTTCGGCCTCGGCGCTTTGCCGGCGGTACCAGGCCACCTGTTCGGGCTCGAATCCTTTGTAGCTGCGGTCGTCGGCGTTGTAGTCGTTCGAGTCCATGACGTAGAGGCGCGCCTCCTCGCGGTCGGAGCCGCGGGCGAGGACGGGGATCACGAAGTCGCCCGCCGCGGCCTCGCCGGTGCGGGGCTGCGGGTTCACGCAGCCGGGCAGTGCGGGAAACAGCGCGTGCAGCTCCTGCTGCGTGATGCCCTGCTCCGCGTCGTGGTTGCCCGGCGTGACGGCGTAGGGGATGCCCTCGGCGGCGATGATTCCGCAGATCTCGCGCATCAGCCGTTCGCCCGGGCGGCGGTAGATCAGGTCGCCCGTCACTACGATGAGGTCGGGCCGCTCCAGCCGGATCAGCTGTACGAGCATCCCCGGCACGTGCGCCGACAGCTCGTCGCCCGTGTAGTGGAGGTCGGTGAGCTGCATGACGGTGAATTCGCCCCGCTCGTCGAAGCGGAACGTCTGCTGCGTCCGGTCTGCGGGGTGCTGCGGCCGGCAGGCGGCGAGCAGCGCCGCGGCGAGCGCGACGAGGAGAAGGGTCGGTCTGCGCATTCTGAGTCGGGTTATGCCTCGCACCAGCGTTTCACCTCCTCCATCGAGGGGGCTTTCAGGCCGAGCTTGTTCTTTTTGTTGAAACCGCACAGGTCGTTGAAGAATTTGCCCGGAGCGAGTTTCTTCAGCGCGTCGACGGTCAGGTAGCCCATCTTCTGGATCACGGGCACCCACTCTTCGGGCACGCCGATTTCGATGTAGCGCTCCGCCGGATCGGCCGCGGGTTTCTTCTCGGGGCGCATCTGCGGGAAGAAGAGGACGTCCTGGATCGACGGCTGGCCCGTCATGAACATCGTCAGCCGGTCGATGCCGATGCCCATGCCCGAGCACTGCGGCATGCCGTATTCGAGCGCGCGCACGAAGTCCATGTCGATGAACATCGCCTCGTCGCCCTTCTCCGAGAGGCGCAGCTGCTCCTGGAAGCGCTCCAGCTGGTCGATCGGGTCGTTCAGCTCCGAGTAGGCGTTGCAGAGCTCCTTGCCGTTGACGAA
>CAOJSG010000028.1 GCA_948442615.1 uncultured Alistipes sp. | reverse complement strand
ATCACCTGGTCCTTCACCTCGTCGATCATCGCCGAATCCATGTCGATCTTGTTCAGCACGGGGACGATCTCCAGGTCGTGTCCCAGCGCCAGATAGAGGTTCGAGATGGTCTGGGCCTGAATGCCCTGCGTGGCGTCGACCACCAGCAGCGCCCCTTCGCACGAGGCGATGGCGCGCGAGACCTCGTACGAAAAGTCGACGTGGCCCGGCGTGTCGATCAGGTTGAGCGTATACCGCTGTCCGTCGCGGGCCGTGTACTCCATCTGGATGGCGTGGCTCTTGATCGTGATGCCCTTTTCGCGCTCGAGCTCCATGTCGTCGAGCACCTGGGCCTGCATCTCGCGCTGGTTGAGCGTGTTGGTCTTTTCGAGCAGCCGGTCGGCGAGCGTCGATTTGCCGTGGTCGATGTGGGCTATGATGCAGAAGTTGCGGATGTTTTTCATAAGTCGTGCGAAAATGTGTGCAAATATACGATTTTTTTCGGATTTGCCCGTTCGGTCCGATCGGCTTATCTTTGCGGCTGGAGAGACACGGCGTGCGGATCCGGCAGGCGAACGGTCCGCCGGATTCCGCACCCGTCTCTTCCGCCGGGGCCGGCGGTCGGCCGCGGATCGTAATCGGATGAAACTATGTGGCTCTCTTTGGCTTTCTGCTCCGCGGCGCTGCTGGGGCTCTACGATGTCGCCAAGAAAAAGGCGCTGAGCCGGAACGACGTGTTGCCGGTGCTGCTGCTCAATACGCTCTTCTGCGCCCTCTTTTTCCTTCCGGCCCTCTGTTCGGCGCAGTTCGGCTGGGGATGGTTCGACGGGACGGTGCTCGAATTCGCGCCCCGGGGCGTCGAGGCGCATCTGCTGGTGCTGGCCAAGTCGGCGATCGTGCTGGTGTCGTGGGTGTTCGGGTACATGGGAATCAAGCACCTGCCCCTGACGATCGTGGGGCCGGTCAATGCGACGCGCCCCGTGATGGTGCTGCTGGGCGCCATGCTGCTCTTCGGCGAACGGCTCAACGGCTATCAGTGGACGGGCGTGGGGCTGGCGCTCCTCTCCCTGCTGCTGCTGAGCCGCTCGGGCCGGCGCGAAGGGATCGACTTCGCACACAACGTCTGGATCGTCTGCCTCGCGCTCGCAGCGGTGGCCGGCGCCGCGAGCGGGCTGTACGACAAATACGTCGTGCGCCGGCTCGATCCGGTCTTCGTGCAAAGCTGGTACAACCTCTATCAGGCCGCGATGATGGCGGTCGCGGTCGCCCTCCTGCGACGGCCCGGCCGACGCGACGCCGCACCGTTCCGCTGGAGCTGGGCCATTCCGCTCATTTCGATCTTCCTCTCCTTGGCCGATTTCGCCTACCTCATGGCGCTGCGCGACGGGGAGGCGATGATCTCCGTGGTCTCGATGATCCGCCGCGGCTCGGTGGTGGTCTCGTTCTGCTGCGGGGCGCTCTTGTTCCGCGAGCGCAACCTGCGCGCCAAGGCGCTCGACCTGCTCTTCATCCTGATCGGAATGGTCTTCCTCTATCTCGGATCGAAACCGTGACCGGATGGAAGGACACCGAAAAAAATCGAAGAAAAATTTGCACCTCTTCCGCAAAAGCCCTATATTTGCGATACGAAACCGAACCGAACGATGACTCTTACGTACAACATAAGCAATTGGTGGTGGCGCTTCCGGACTCTCGTGAACAATGAGGGCGGTATCGCCGTGTGACATGCCGAATGCGATGACCTGCGAAGCCCGTTGTTCACGATGTGAACGACGGGCTTCTCTTTTTACGGATTGCGAACATTACTAAAATACCGATCATGAAAACGAAGAAAATCTGCCTGACCGAGCGTCAGATGCCCACCCAATGGTACAATATCGTGGCCGACATGCCCGTGAAACCCCTGCCGCCTCTCCACCCCGCGACGCGCGAACCCGTCACCAAGGAGCAGATGAGCGCCATTTTCGCCGAGGAACTGATCGACCAGGAGTTCTCGACCGAACGCTACATCGAGATCCCCGAAGAGGTGCAGGAGATCTATCGGATCTGGCGCCCGGCCCCGCTCGTGCGGGCCTACGGACTGGAGCGCATGCTCGACACGCCGGCGAAGATCTATTTCAAGAACGAGAGCGTCTCGCCCGCCGGGTCGCACAAGCCCAACACCGCCGTGCCGCAGGCCTACTACAACTACAAGCAGGGCATCAGGCACCTGACCACCGAGACCGGCGCCGGACAGTGGGGCTCGGCCATCGCCTTCGCCGGGCAGCATTTCGGCATCGACGTGCGGGTCTTCATGGTGAAGGTCAGCTACGAGCAGAAACCCTACCGCCGGCTGATGATGAACACCTGGGGCGCCGAGTGCATCGCCTCGCCCAGTACGCTGACCGCCTCGGGCCGGGCGGCGCTGGAGCGCGATCCGCACTGCTCGGGCAGCCTCGGCCTGGCGATCTCCGAAGCCGTGGAGCAGGCCGTGCAGCATCCCGAGGACACGCGCTACTGCCTGGGCAGCGTGCTGAACCACGTGCTGCTCCACCAAACGGTCATCGGCCAGGAGGCCGTGGTGCAGATGGAGCTGGCCGACGCCGAACCCGACGTGGTGATCGGATGCTTCGGCGGCGGAAGCAACTTCGCGGGCATCGGCTTCCCGTTCCTGCGCAAGAACCTCACGGAGGGGAAGAAGATCCGCGTGGTGGCCGTCGAGCCGTCGAGCTGCCCGAAGTTGACGCGCGGCCAGTTCCGTTACGACTTCGGCGACGTGGCGGGCTTCACGCCGCTGATCCCGATGTACACGCTGGGGCACGATTTCCAGCCGTCGGACATCCATGCCGGCGGACTGCGCTACCACGGCGCCGGAGCGATCGTCAGCCAGCTGCTCAAGGACGGTCTGATCGAGGCGCAGTCCGTGCCGCAGACCGAGACGATGGCCGCGGGCGTGCTGTTCGCCAAGGCCGAGGGGATCATTCCGGCGCCCGAGTCGACGCATGCCATCGCCGTGGCCGTGCGCGAGGCGCTGAAGGCCCGCGAGGAGGGGGCGGCGAAGACCATCCTGTTCAACCTGTCAGGCAACGGCGTGATCGATCTGTACGCCTACGAACAGTATCTGGGCGGGAATCTGCGCGACTACATCCCCGGCGACGAGGAGATCCGCCGGTCGCTGGAGAGCCTGAAGTGATGTTTTTGCGGCTTCGGGCTGCGTGTATTTGTCGAAAAATGCCTATCTTTGCAAGGATTTATCCTGTGCGGGGATAGGCATTCCGGCATTTGCGGCCCGCAAGACCGGAAGCGCCGTTCCGCAGACCGGCCTCCGCGGAGGCGTGCGGAGCGCCCCGGTCCGAAAACGACATTAAAAAAACAGACGTATAGCGATGAACATTTCTTACAACTGGTTGAAACGGTACCTGGCGACCGATCTTACGGCCGAACGGATGGCGGCCGTACTGACGGATATCGGTCTGGAGGTGGAGGCTTTCGAAAAGGTCGAGACCGTACGCGGCGGCCTGCAGGGCGTGGTGGTCGGCGAAGTGCTGACCTGCACGGATCATCCCGATTCGGACCATCTGCACGTGACGACGGTCGACGTGGGGGCCGACGCGCCCCTGCAGATCGTCTGCGGCGCCCCCAACTGCCGCGCGGGGCTCAAGGTGATGTGCGCCACGGTGGGCGCCGTGCTCTATCCGAACGGCGGCGACGAGGCGTTCAAGATCAAGCGCAGCAAGATCCGCGGCGTGGAGTCGCTGGGCATGCTGTGCGCCGAGGACGAGATGGGTATCGGTACGTCGCACGAGGGGATCATGGAGCTGCCCGCCGACGCGAAGGTCGGGACGACCGCCCGCGAATACCTCCGTATCGAAGACGACTATCTGATCGGCATCGGCCTGACGCCCAACCGGGTGGATGCGGCGTCGCACATCGGTGTGGCGCGCGATCTGGCGGCCTATCTGAACAGCCGCGGCACGGCCGTGCGGGTCGCGATGCCCGACGTGTCGGCATTCACCGCGGACAACCACGACCTGCCGGTGGAGATCGTGGTGGAGAACCCGGAGGCCGCGCCCCGCTATGCGGGCGTCACGGTGAAAGGGTGCAAGATCGGCCCCTCGCCCGAGTGGATGCAGAACTGCCTGCGCGCCGCCGGAATCAATCCCAAGAACAACCTGGTGGACATCACCAACTTCGTGCTGTTCGAACTGGGCCAGCCGCTGCACGCCTTCGACCTGGCGAAGATCGAAGGGCGCAAGGTGGTGGTGAAGACCTGCGCGGAGGGCACGCCGTTCGTGACGCTGGACGGCGTGGAGCGCAAACTCACCGCGAACGACCTGATGATCTGCTCGGCCGAGCGGCCCATGTGCATCGCGGGCGTCTTCGGCGGACTGGACTCGGGCATCGGCGACACGACGACCGACGTCTTCATCGAGAGCGCCTATTTCAACCCCGTGTGGGTGCGCAAGACGGCCAAGCGTTTCGGCCTGAACACCGATGCGTCGTTCCGCTTCGAACGCGGCGTCGATCCCAACCTGCAGGTCTATGCCGCCAAGCGCGCCGCCCTGCTGATGAAGGAGCTGGCCGGCGGCCAGATCGCCAGCGAGATCGTGGACATCTGCCCCGCCCCGATCGGCGACTTCCGCTTCGACGTGTCGTTCGCGCGCATCGACGCGCTGATCGGCAAGCACATTCCGGAGCAGACCGTGCGGACGATCCTCGAGGCGCTGGAGGTGCGGATCGAGGCCGAACGCGACGGCGTGCTGAGCGTGGCGGTGCCGCCCTACCGGGTCGACGTGCAGCGCGAAGCCGACCTGATCGAGGACATCCTGCGTATCTACGGCTACAACAACGTCGAGATCCCGCAGCAGGTGCGCTCGACGCTCTCCTATGCGCCGAAACCCGACCGCAACCGGCTCATGAACCTGGCGGCGGATTTCCTCACGGCCAACGGCTTCACGGAGATCATGTCCAACTCGCTGACCAAGGGGGCCTACTACGAAGGGCTGCAGACCTGCCCCGCCGCACGCTGCGTGCGGATCATGAACCCGCTGAGCGCCGATCTGAACGTAATGCGCCAGACGCTGCTGTTCAACATGCTGGAGGCCGTGCAGCTCAACGCCAACCGGCGCAACGGCGATCTGAAGCTCTACGAGTTCGGCAACTGCTATTTTTACGACGACGCGCGCAGCGGCGGGGAGAACGGCCTGGCGCCCTACTCGGAAAACTACCGGCTGGCGATCGCCGTGACGGGCATCGACCGGCCGCAGAACTGGGACGAAAAGGCTCGTCCGGCTTCGTTCTTCACGCTGAGAGCCGTCGCCGAGAAACTGCTCCGGCGTTTCGGGATCGACATCTACGCCCTGCAGGCCGAGCCGATGAAGAACGAGCTGTTCAGCGAAGGGCTCTCGTTCGCGCAGAACGGCAAGGAGCTGCTGCGGATCGGCGTGGTGAGCCCGGCCGTCCGCCGGATGACCGACGTGAAGCAGGAGGTCTATTTCCTCGAAGCGGAGTTCGACCTGCTGGTCAAAGCGACCCGCAAACACCGGATCGCAGCCGAGGAGCTCTCGAAATTCCCCGAGGTGAAACGCGACTTGGCGCTGCTCGTGGATCGGCAGACGACGTTCGCCTCGCTGCGCGAGGCGGCGTTCGCCGCGGAGCGCAAACTGCTCAAGAGCGTCACGCTGTTCGACGTATACGAAGGCGACAAGCTGCCGGAGGGCAAGAAATCCTATGCGCTCGGCTTCGTGCTGGAGGACAAGACGCGCACGCTCGACGACAAGACCATCGAACGCGTGATGGCCGGCCTGACGGCGCAGTTCGAACGCAAGTGCGGCGCGCAGGTGCGCGGATGATTCCGGCAGCTGCCGTTTCCGACGATCGCGAGGCCGGAAGCGCGGGATTCGCACCCGTGTCTCCGGCCTTCGTCGTATCGTTCGGACCCGCGTCGGGAATCGGCGAAGCGTGCGCAGGCATCCGGTGGGCCGGATGCCCTGCCGTGCTCCCCGCCCGGCGGGCTGCGAACGAAGAGCGGCGCACGACCGATCAGGAGTCCGCAGCGACACCCCGTGCCGGCCGCAGTCCGACACGCACGAGACGGAGCTGCAGCCGGGAGGAAGCATCCGTGCGGTGCCCCGCGCCGGAGATTACGAAAGATGAGCAAGATGGATAAACCGGGATTTCGGATCGCTACGGCCTTGACGGTCCTCTGCTATGCGGCGGGCGTCGCGGTCTTTTTCATGCGGACGATCGTGCTGCCCTGCAAGGTCGCCTACCCTGCGGCGGTGCTGGCTCTTTCGGTCGCGGCGACGCGCCGGCGGACACTCGTGCCGTTCTGCTTCGCATTCCTCGCTTCGGCTCTCGGCGACGCGGCCGGAGCGCAAGGCGCGTTCATCCGGCAAATGTGCTGGTTCGGAGCGGCGCACGCCGCATTCATCGGCTACTTCTTCACCCGCGGAACCTGCCGCCTCCGTCTGCGCCCGGCCCTTGTCGCGGCAGCCTTGTTCGGGATTATGCTCGGATGCCTGGCGCCGGGTATCGCCGACCCGGCCGAACGCACGGGCGCACTGTTCTACGGAACGCTGCTGGCGGGCATGTTCTACGGCGCATGGTGTCAGAACGGCCCCGGCGCCGGATTGTTCCGGCTGGCTGCGCTGTCGTTCGTCGTCTCCGACGGAATGATCCCCTGGAGCCGCTTCGTCGCGCCGTTTCCCGGGCGCACCTATGCGGTGATGGGCACCTATTACCTGGCGCAATGGCTACTCTACCGGGCCGCGCTTAGGGCGGAGAGGGTCACAGACGCGGTTTGACCAGCAGCGGCTGGATCGTGACGTAGGGCGTACCGTTGTCGCGGCAGGTCGAGACGATCCGGATCGCGCGGACGGGCCGCTCGGGCCGGAGCGTAAAGGCGCCCTTCTCCAGCGCCCCCGCCTCCTCGTAGGTCGAGCCGTCGTAGGAGACCTCGACGCGCCCCGTGGTGACGATCGTCTTGGGCAGCTGGCGGTTGCCGGTCTGGATGAAGATCTCGCGGCAAACGACGGGCTTTTCGAAACGGTAGTCGATCCGGTCGCCCATGCGGCAGGCGCGGCGCGTGCGCGACATGCCCCGGTAAGTCGCCGCATTGGCGTATGGGAACTGCGCGCTTTCGCCCATCGTGGTGGAGATGGCGACGGCCGGAGCGATCGTACGGTAGTGGGCCCGCGCGGCGACGACCGGGCTGCGCCCCGTCCCGCGGAAGCTGCGGAAACGGTAGCGATGGGGCTCCTGCGTGCGGATCGGCCCTTCATAGCGCGGCGAGCGTTCGGTCGGCTCGTCGGTTTCGCTGTCGGCATAGCGGATCGCCGAGCCGTCGTCCGTCGCGACGGTCAGCGTCCCCGCCTCGTAGGAGACGGCCGGCGGCATGAGGCGGTAGCGCACGCCCATGGCCTGCAGGCGGTCGTAGTGCGACCCGCACAGCCCGTCGTAGAAGCGCTCCCACCCCTCGGCGTTGCCGTGCCACGCCTGCTCGGCCAGCGCGCAGAGGCGCGGGAAACACATGTAGTCGAGGTAATCGGGCTTCTCGGGTTCGTGCGACACGTAGGCCTCGCTCCAGAAGGCGCCCTGCATGCCGGCGACATGGCGCATCTGTCCGTCGGTGAATCCGGACCGGGCGAAGTCGAACCCGTAGGTCTTGCGCGCATCGAAGACCGCCGCCCAGTCGTGCCCCTCCTCGTGGGGACTTTGCCGCATGTCGAAATAGAACCAGGCTCCGGGCATGACCACGGTCTCGTAGCCTTTCGCCGCAGCCGCGATGCACGCCTCGGCGCTCTCCC
This sequence comes from uncultured Alistipes sp., assembly GCA_948442615.1. Classification (GTDB taxonomy): domain Bacteria; phylum Bacteroidota; class Bacteroidia; order Bacteroidales; family Rikenellaceae; genus Alistipes. The sequence continues at coordinate 18,780 of CAOJSG010000028.1, read as the reverse complement.
AGCCGTAGACGCGGCTTTCGCGGGTGAAATCGCCCGTGCGGGCCGCCTCGTTCCATACGGCCGGCCGCTTGCCCCGGGCGCGCAGCGTGTCGGCGAGCCGCTTCATGAAGAGATCCTCGAGCCGGCGGGGATCGGCGATGCCGCGCGCGGCCATCCGGGCCCGGCAATCGGGGCAGCGGGTCCACTGCGTCGCATCGACCTCGTCGCCTCCGATATGGATGTAGGGCGAGGGAAAGAGCGCGCACAGCTCGTCGAGGATCTCCGTGAGCAGCCGGTAGTTCTCCTCGCGCGCGACGCACCAGGCCGAACGGTAGTCGTAGCCGTTGGTCGAGAGCGTGTCGGGCGGATAGGCGCAGCGGATCTCGGGCCGGACCGAGGCGATGTTGCGGCTGTGGCCCGGCAGATCGATCTCGGGGATGATCTCGATATTGCGCCGTGCGGCGTAGGCGATCAGTTCGCGCATCTGCTCCTGCGTATAGAAACCGCCGTATTTCTCGTCCCATTTGCCGTAGACGGGCCGGATCGGCGAATCGCCGCCCCGGAAGCCGCCGATCTCGGTCAGCTCGGGGTGCGAGACGATCTGGATACGCCACCCCTCGTCGTCGCTCAGATGAAGATGCAACTTATTGATCTTATGATAAGAAAGCAGGTTTATATAACGCTTTACCGCATCCGGATCCATCCAGGTGCGGGCCACATCGAGCATCATTCCCCGATAGGCGAACCGGGGCGCATCCTCGATACGGAGGCAGTCGACGGTGACGGGCAGCGGACATTCGCGGGCGTAAACCGCGGGAGGAAGCAGCTGGAAAAAGGTCTGTATGCCGTTGAATACGCCGCCGCAGCCTCCGCCGACGATGCCGATGCGCCCGGGCAGCACCTCGAGCCGATAGACCTCGGCGCCGAGCGTCGGATCGAGACCGAGCACGATCGCATTGTCGGATGACAATGAATTGCTTATATCTCCCGTATTCAAGTATTGCCGCAGATATTCGGCCAACGGATTCAGCCCCCGTTCGCAGCAGATCATGGTCGTGCGGTCGATCGTGCAGCTTCCCGGAACGGACCGGTGCGAAGCGGGCGTCGGAAGCAGCGCGGCCAGCGGACGGCCGCAAATCCACACGGCGAAAAACGCCGACAGCAGGAATTTCATCGAATCTTCGTTTTATGCAAACAAAGGTATCATTTTCCCCCGAATAAATGCTACCTTTGCAGAGATAAAACCGAAAAACATGGAGGACAAACGATTGGCGGCGACAGCCCGCCTGTTGGAGATCATGGATACGCTGCGCCGCGAGTGCCCCTGGGACCGCGAGCAGACCTTCGATTCGCTGCGCAGCAATACGATCGAAGAGACCTACGAACTGGCCGACGCGCTGCTGGACCACAACATGGAGGGGATCAAGGAGGAGCTCGGCGATCTGCTGCTGCACGTGGTGTTTTACTCGAAACTGGGCGAGGAGCAGCAGGCATTCGACTATGCCCAGGTGGTCGACGCGCTGTGCGACAAGCTGATCTACAGGCATCCGCACATCTACGGCGACATACACGCAGCGACGCCCGCTGCGGTGAAGGAGAACTGGGAGGCGCTCAAGCTGCGCAAGAAGAACCGCAAGAGCGGGACGCTGGGCGGCGTGCCCCGGTCGCTGCCCGCCATGGTGAAGGCCTTCCGCATCGGCGAAAAGGCCGCTGCGACGGGCTTCGACTGGGAAAAACGCGAGGACGTGTGGGCGAAGGTCAAGGAGGAGCTCGGCGAGGTGGAGGCCGAAATGGCCGGCACCGATCGCGAGCGGCTGGAGGGCGAGTTCGGCGACCTGTTCTTCGCGCTCATCAATGCCTGCCGGCTCTATGGGGTCGACCCGGAAGCCGCGCTGGAGCGGACGAACAAGAAATTCATCCGACGCTTCAACTACATGGAGGAACGCGCTGTGTCCGAAGGTCATTCGCTGCACGAACTTCCGCTCGGCCGGATGGAGGAGTTCTGGCAGGAGGCCAAACGCACCGAAAAATAGGCGGAGGGTCCGCTACGGCGGAACGGCCGGAAACGGTCCGGACCGCCGACCCGAGATCCCTGCCGTTCCGGATCGGCAGGCGGACGCATAATACGGTGCCGCCGCGATACGGCGCGGCTCCCGGACGGAGCCCGGTGTGCGACGGCCGCAAGAGAGAAACTCATAAAAAAACGGATAACGATGGCTTTGATTCGAAAAGTACGCGGGCACATGCCCGCAGTGGGCGAAAATACCTTTCTGGCCGAGACGGCGGTGCTGCTGGGCGACGTGACGGTCGGCCGCGACTGCTCGATCTGGTACAACGCCGTGCTGCGCGGCGACGTGAACCGGATCGTAATCGGCAACCGGACGAATATCCAGGACGGCGCGGTGCTGCATACGATCTACGACGGGGCGAAACATCCGTCGCAGACCATCATCGGCAACGACGTCTCGATCGGCCACAACGCGATCGTCCACGGCGGCCGGATCGGCGACAACTGCCTGATCGGCATGGGCGCGACGATCCTCGACAATGCGGAGATTCCCTCCGGGTGCATCGTGGCGGCCAATGCGCTGGTGCTGTCGAACGCGAAGCTGGAGCCGAATTCGGTCTATGCGGGCGTCCCGGCCCGCAAGGTGAAGGAGGTGACGCCCGAGCAGCGCGAGGAGATCATCCGTCGCACGGCTCGCGACTACATGCTCTACGCCTCGTGGTACGGTGAGGAGGAGAACGGCTCGGCGCAATGAAATTCCGATCCAGATATGCCGGCTGGATGCCGAACCTGATGGTCGCCGTGGCGATCAGCCTGGTGGTGAACTTCTCCTACCTGCTGCTGCTGATCGTCGACCAGCGCAGCGACACTTCCGGGCATGCGGATGTCCGGCGCGCGGTGGTGCGGGCTCAGGAAGGGGAGCTGGCCGTGCATCCCGACGGCCACGGGTACCTCGTTTACGAAAACGGGGACAGCGTCTACGTACCCATGTCGCGCATCCGGCGGCTGGGGCTCGCCGACGGCGACCGCCTGGTCGTGAGCCATACGCGTCCGCGCCGTGCCGGGGCGCATCCGATGATGATGGAGCTGAAACGGCGCAACGGCGAGGAGTTCGATTACAGCACCGTCTTCAATCGCCCGTCGGAGACGACGGACATGGCGCTCAATCTGTTCTACTACTTCGTGCTGTCGTTCGTATCGCTGACCATCCTGAGCTTCGGCCGGAGCAACCGGACCGCCCTGAACTTCGCGAAGCGGTGCGTATGGGTGGTCGTCGCAGCCGCCGTGCTCTACTTCGTGGGGCCGATACCCGACTGGAGGACCGGACGGTTCGTCATGAACTTCATGAGCGGGCGCATGCTCGACTACATGCTGCTGCTCAAGTGTTCGTTCGCCGTGGTGGTGTCGATGCTCTACGGCCGGATCTACGTGCTGATCTCCCAGCGGCAGGCGGTCGAGCTCGAGAACGAGCAGCTCAAGAACGAAAACCTCACGACCCGCTACGACATGCTCGTGAGCCAGATCAACCCCCACTTCTTCTTCAACTCGCTCAACTCGCTGGCCATGCTGGTGCGCGAGGGCGAGGGCGAAAAGGCGCTGACCTACATCGATCAGCTCTCGTATGCCTTCCGCTACATCATCCAGAACGGGCAGAGCACGCTGGTGCCGCTGAGCGAGGAGCTGCAGTTCGCGGAGGCCTACAGCTATCTTTTCCGGATCCGGTATGCGGACAAGCTCTTTTTCGACGTGGAGGTGGACGAGGCCCATGCCCGGTGGCTGCTGCCGGCCCTGTCGCTGCAGCCGCTGATCGGAAACGCCGTAAAACACAACACGATCACGCGCAGCAAACCGTTCCACGTCTCGATCCGGACGGAAGGCGACTGGCTGGTGGTGTCGAACCCGCTGATCCCCAAGCTGGAGGCGGAGCCGTCGACCGGCATCGGGCTGGAGAACCTGAGCAACCGCTGGCTGCTCGCGACGGGACGGCGGATCGAGGTGATCCGCACCGAGGAGCGTTTCACCGTGCGGCTTCCGCTTCAAAACCCCGATGTGCCATGCGAATCGTGATTCTCGAAGACGAAACCGCCGCCGCGATCAATCTGCGCTCCATCCTGAAACGGGTGGCGCCGGAAGCCGAGGTGGTCGAAACGCTCGAAAGCGTGGCCGAGGGGATCGAATGGTTCCGCACCCACCCCGCTCCCGATCTGCTTTTCGCGGACATCCACCTGGCCGACGGCGAGTCGTTCAGGCTGTTCGAAGCGGTGGAAATCACCGCTCCGGTGGTCTTTACGACGGCATACGACCGCTATGCGCTGGAGGCGTTCCGGCTCGACAGCATCGACTACCTGCTCAAACCCATCAACGAGCAGAGCGTACTTCGTGCGCTGGAGAAGCTCCGCCGTCTGACCGGACTGGAGATCAAGGAGTACGGATCGCGCGTGAAACGCCTGGCCGCCGCGCGCAGCGAACAGGCCTTTCTGGTGCAGGTGCGCGACAAGATCATCCCGCTGCACCGCGATCGGATCGCCTATTGCTATACGGCCAACGAAAAGGTGACGGCCTGCGACTTCGACGGTCGCAGCTATCCGCTCGACAAGACGCTCGAGACGTTGCAGACGCTGCTGCCCGAGGCGGATTTCTTCCGGGCCAACCGCCAGTTCATCGTGGCGCGCCGGGCCGTGAAGGAGATCACGGTGTGGTTCGGAAGCCGGCTGTCGCTGGCCCTGACGGTACAGACCCCCGAGCGGATCATCGTATCCAAGGCCCGGTCGCCCGAATTCAAGGCGTGGCTGCGTTCGGTTCGCCCCGCGGAATAGGCGGTTGACCCGACGCTTCGGCCGTTTGACCGGACCGCCGGATACATCCGGAGCATTCTGGCCCTACCTTTGCTACAGGAATTCCGGATATGCGGATCGGACGGATGCCCGGTCCTGTTTCAACGATTAAAAAAAAAGGATTATGAAAAAGAGCATGATCGCAGCCATGGCTGCATGCGTGATGACGCTGACGGGCGCCCTGGCGCAGGAACAGACACAGAAGACGCAACTCCCCCGGCAGCGGCCGACCCCAGAGCAGATCGCGCAGAAGCGCACGGAGATGATGACGAAACGGCTCGATCTGGACGAGGCGCAGACGCAGAAGGTGTATCAGGTGAATCTGGAGAACGCCAAGCTGATGGAGAAACACCGCGTGCAGATGAAGGCTGAACGCCAGAACGAAGCCGAGCAGATGAAGGGCATCCTGACGACCGATCAGTTCGTGAAGTGGTCGCAGTTGCAGGCCTCTCCGGCCCGTTCGCCCCGCCACGGGAAGGACGGCAAAGAGTGCTGCCGGGAAAACAAGGAGTGCCGGATGACGACGCGCGACTGCTCGGCCCGCAACGCCGAACCGCGCAAGAACGGAAAATAGGTCGTTTCGGTCGCAATCGCAGGGGTGTCGGCGGTCGGCTGACACCCTTTTTTTGTCGTTTCGCCGGTCGGGAGGCGGCTTTCGGACGCAAAAATGCTAAATTCGCATCCGCAACTGCCGCACAGTGCGAACCCGCACCGCAAGCGCGAACGATCTTCGCCGGCCGGCGGATGCCGCCGCGAAGCGTCCCGAAAAGGAAAATCTGATGGAAATGAAAAAAATACTGCTAACTGCTCTGCTGGCGCTGTACGGCATGGTCGCCCATGCCCAGAAAGGTGCCGTTTCGGCGACAATCGTGGATGCCGAGACGAAGGAGGGCGTCGCCGGGGCCGTGCTGGAGGTCGTACCCGCCCGGACGCCCGACAAGAAACTCTATTTCACTTCGGGATACAAGGGGACGGTCACGCTTCCGAACCTCGCCTACGGCGACTACAAGGTGATCGTCTCGTTCCTGGGCTACCAGAATGCCGAGCGGGACTTCAAGGTCTCGTCGGCCAAGACGCAGCTGGGCGAGATCGCATTGGAATCGGGCGTGCGGATCGACGCCGTGGTCAAAGAGGCCAAGGCGCTGCGCACCTCGCAGAAGGGCGACACGGTGAGCTACAATGCCGGAGCCTTCAAAGTGACCGACGATGCCGACGTCGAAGGACTGTTGAAGAAGATGCCCGGCATCACCGTGACCGACGGTACGGTCGAGGCGCAGGGCGAAGAGGTCAAGAAGGTCTTCGTCGACGGCAAGGAGTTTTTCGGCGAAGACGTGACGACGGCGATCAAGTCGCTGCCGGCGCAGGCGGTCGACCGGATCGAGGTGTACAACAAGCTGAGCGACGCGGCCGAATTCTCGGGCATGGACGACGGCGAGGGCTACAAGGCGATCAACATCGTGACGCACGAGAACATGCGCCAGGGCCAGTTCGGCAAGTTCTACGCCGGATACGGCTACGACGCGGACACGAAGACCGAGACGCATCACAAATACATCGTCGGAGGCAACGCCAACATCTTCAGCGGCGACAGCCGCATCTCGCTGATCGGCCTGTTCAACAACGTCAACCAGCAGAACTTCTCGTTCGAGGACATTCTGGGCGTCTCGGGCAGCACGGGCGGCGGGCGTCGCGGAGGCCGCGGCGTCGGACAGTACATGGTGCGGCCCCAGAGCGGCGTGGCCACGGTGAACGCCCTCGGCGTCAACTACTCCGACTCGTGGGGCAAACGCGACCAGGTGACGTTCCAGGGCAGCTATTTCTTCAACAACACCTCGACGACCAACCGCTCGACCACCGAACGCTGGTACGAGCCGCCGATGCAGGTCGACACGCTTTCGACGCGCGGCTACTCGAACACGGCCGCCTACAACCACCGGTTCAACGCCCGGCTGGAGTGGAAGATCTCGGAGAATCAGAATCTGATGATCCGTCCGGGGTTCAGTTTCCAGTCGAACGATCCGTTGAGCTGGACCCGGGGCTGGCAGTTCGGCGAGAGCGGCTACAGCCGCACGGACAACAACAGCGACGCCGTGCGCCACGGCTTCAACCTGCGCACGAGCGCCGTCTATCGGGCGAAACTCGGAAAGGCCGGACGCACCATCACCGTCGACGCCAACGTGAACTATGCCGACAACACCAACAACTCCGACTCGTGGTCGAACCTGCTGGGCAGCCAGCCCGTGCGTCCGACGTTCGACCCCGCGACCGGCGCATACGGCGACACCTACGTCGACCCCGAGACCGGCGAGATCCGCCCCTATGTCGACCTGCGCTACCTGCGCAACCGGGCCCCTTCGAGCAGCTACGGCCTCCAGGGCGCGTTCACCTATACCGAACCGATCGCCAAATACATGCAGGCCAGCCTGCAATACCGGGCTTCGTACTCCCATCAGGAGCGGGACAAGAGGTCGTACGTCACGGCCGACGACTCGTTCTCGGGCGGCACGCTCGATCCGTCGCTGTCGAACTCCTTCCGCAGCGGCTATCTGACCCAGAGCATCGGTCCGGGCATCCGTTACGCGAAGGAGCGGAACACGTTCGTGGCGAACGTCTATTATCAGCGCTCGTCGCTCGACGGCAAGGTGGTCCGCGAGGACATGAGCGCCGAGGAGCGCAAACCGATCCGCCATTCGTACGACAACGTGACCTACTTCATGATGGGCCAGCTGAACATCAACCGCGAAAATTCGCTGCGGCTCTTCATCTCCTCCTACACGGACAGCCCCTCGGTCACGGACCTGCAGAGCGTCTACGACGTGTCGGACGCACAGAATATCACGCACGGTAATCCGAATCTGAATCCGTCGTACAGCCATCGCGTCAATTTCCACTATGTGAACTCGAACGTCGAGAAGGGGCGCACCTTCATGTGGATGTTCTCGATGCAGAGCACGTCGAACTACGTGGCGCAGCATCTGGTGCAGGGGGCGCAGCTCGACATCGACGGAAAGCAGTACCGCCCCAACTACTACTCGATGCCGGTCAATCTGAACGGCTACTGGAACCTGCGCACGCACCTGAGCTACGGCCTGCCGGTCGGCTTCCTGAAGTGCAACTTCAACGTGATGGCCGGCGTCGTCTACAGCAAGCTGCCGAGCATGCTCGGCGGACAGGTGGATGCCGCGACGGGGACGATCACGGGCGGGCGCCGCAACGACGCCAGCAACATGGGCTACGACTTCCGGGCCGTGCTGGGCAGCAACATCTCCGAGAACGTCGACTTCACCTTCTCGTGGAACGGCACCTACAACGAGGCGACCAACTCGCTGGACAGCGGCCGCACGAAGAACCGCTATTTCAACCACTCGGCCCAGGGGAACATGAAGTTCGTGTTGCCGCTCGGATTCACCTTCACGGCCAGTGCCGCCTACACGCAGTACATCGGCTTCACGAACAGTTACGACGACTCCTACGTGCTGTGCAACGTCTATGTCGGCAAAAAAATCTTCCGCAACCGGCGCGGCGAAATCATGGTGGGCGTCAACGACCTGCTGAACCAGAACCGGGCTTTCGTACGGTCGACCGGATCGGGATGGACGCAGAATGCCACCAACAGCGTGATCGGCCGTTACTACATGGTGCAGTTCACCTACAACCTGCGCCATTTCGGCAAGAAGGGTTCGCGCAACATCAGGGACTACGACGGCGTGGAGCAGCCGGGCAATGCGAAGCAATTCCGGATGATGGGTCCCCCGCCCGGCGGCGGCCCCGGATTCGGCGGTCCGAGGTAGGACCGGACGGACGAAACGCTCCGCGACAAGCCTGACGAAACGAATCGCCCCCGACTTTCGACAGTCGGGGGCGATTTTTTGCGGACGGATGTTCCGCATCCGGGAGGCTTGGGGCCGAAAGGCCGCCCGCTCCGCGCGGCAGCCGGGAGGTTCCGGAATCTGCGGCGCGATTCGCATCTCACCAGCGGTCGGCGTGTATCGAGATCGATCGTTTTCTGCCGGCATATGCGGGCATCCTCGGCGGCATGGCCGATGGCGAGGAAACAGGTGAACTCATACCCTTCGGGGGCGCCTACGACCCGCTTGACGTGCTCCGCCTCGTCGCCGATCGGGATGCGGAACGCACAGCTCAGCCCCTCGGCGGTCGCAGCCAGGAGCATGTTCTCGACCGCAGCCCAGGCCGAAGCGAAATAGTTGAGCGAACCCTGCTCGACGGGACGGCACAGGGGGCAATCCTTCTGACGGAAAAACGGAAGGACGAGGCATCCGCTCCGGACGAGCATCCGCTGCTGTTTGGGCAGCGCGTCCGCGAACATGGCGTACTCGTCACGATCCATGTCGTCGGCCGCAGCGGCGAGATGCGCCTGCTGGATGTTGCGGGTGTTCTCCGCAACGGACGAAACGAGCCGGGCGATGCGCTCCTCGCCGCGGACGACGACGAACTCGAACTGCCGCAGATGGTCGTTGGTCGGAGCCTTGAATGCCGCACCGATCACCCGTCGGAGCTGTTCGTCGCTCACCTCTTTGCCGGAGAAGTCGCGGACGGTGCGCCGGTTCTCCAATACGCGATAGAATTCCATATTCGAAAGTTTGATAGATTGAACGCTGCAAAATTACGGCTCGAAATTGTTGCGTATTTGTCGCATCGTCAGAAATAATTGTCGTATATTTGCACGAATTCCCGTTTCGCATATGGAAGAAGCCGTCATACCCTACGAACTGCCCGAAGTCGACGACCATTCGTTCTTTTTCATCGCCCAACGCATCGCGCCGTCGCTGGAGGCCAAACTCCACCGGCACGACGCCTGGGAGCTCTGCTGCGTGACGCACGGGCGGGGCATCCGGTCGGCCGGAGATACGCAACAGCCGTTTTCGGCCGGCGAGGTCGTGCTGATCCCGCCGCAGATGGCCCACTGCTGGTCCTATGCGCCGGAGTCGGCGGACGTCCGCGGCGAAATCGGCTACCTGATGGCCGCATTCGCGCATTCGTTCGTCGAGAAGTGCATGGCGGTATTCCCCGAGCTGCGCAACCGGCTCGAAGAGGTCCGCTTCCCGACGGAGGCGCTGCGTTTCGGATATGCGACGGCCCAAACGATCCGCGCGAGTCTGGAGCGGATGGCCGCGACCGACGAACTCGGCCGTGCGTGCGAGATGCTGCGGCTGCTGCCGACCGTCTTCCGGTCGGTGGACCGCGTGGCCGTCGGCCGGCCGACGCGATCGGAAAAGGAGGCCCGACGCATGCAGCGCATCGCGGAATATGTGATGGCGCACTACGTCCACCCCATCGCGCTGGACGGAATCGCCGCCGAAATCGGGATGAACCGGTCGGCTTTCTGCACCTTTTTCAAAAAGGCGAAGGGCATCACCTTCTCGGAATTCGTAACCCGCTACCGTCTGCACACCGCCTGCGGCCTGCTGCGGGATTCGGACAAGCCGGTGGCCGAAATCTGCTACCTGGTCGGTTTCCGCGACATTCCGCATTTCGTCCGTGTTTTCACCGGAAGGATGGGCCTCCCGCCCACCAGGTACAGAGCGCTGAGCCGGTCGCAGCGCGAGGCCGGGGCGGATTCCGGGAAGTGAGACGGCCCCGCTGGGGCCGGAAACGCAGCGGGGCGTCACCGACCGACGATCGATGACGCCCCGCACGCTGTGTGCCGACGGGAGGCTGCGAACGACGCGTTATCGCCGGTCGAATTCGATCGGCCGGGCGTCGCTGCGGCGGGCGTAATTCGCGAATTCGTCGCTGATGCCCGCCGCCTCGAGCAGCTGCGCCAGCGACCTGTCGAACTCGAAGGCGGCCTGCATGCGTTCGATGCGCACCTTGGCGAGATTCAGCTCGGCATCGACCAGGTCGGTCGAGGTGCTCATGCCCTGAAGAAACGCCGACTCCTTCGCCCGGAGATACTCTTCGGCGAAGGTCATCGACGCCTCGATCGATTCGAGCCGGTTGCGGCTATTGAGCAGGCGGGCGTAGATCTTCTCGAGCAGCAGCCCTATGTCCTGCCGGGCCTTCTCCTGCAAGGCATCGACGCGCCGGACCGTCTGTCGGGCCGCCGCATATTTGTGCTCGCGGTTCAGACCGTCGAAAATCTTGAGGTTCACCCCCACCCCGACGGCCCAGCGCGGCAGGACGTTCGTCGTCCGGTAGTTGTAGAACGACGCACCTCCCATGGCGGCCACCTGCGGCAGGAACTCGGCCCGCTGCGCCTTGGCACCCTCCTCGGCCAGCCGGTGCTGGAGCGTCGCCTGACGCAGCGCAGGGTTGCGCTCTTCTGCCAGCTCCCGGAAATAGGCGAGCGGTTCGAGCTGCGAAAGGACGAACATCGTCGAAACGGGCCGGAAGTCGGCCGTGCGGTTCAGCGTGTTGTTCAGGGCATCGGTCAGGGTTTGCAGCTCGACCCGGGCATCTTCCAGCTCGCGCTCGGCCTCCGCCGCCTTGAACTCGACGTAGAGCCGCTCGCTGCGGGCGAGCATTCCGTTCTTCTCCAGGATGCGCGCGTCGTGCAGATGCCGGCGCACCCCTTCGGCCACCTGCTGCCGCACCTCGACGGCATGCGAGGCCAGCACCAGGCCGTAGTAGCGCTCGACCAGTTCGGAGACCAGCGCATTCCGCGTCCGGGCACCCTGCTCCGTCGCCGAAGTCTCCCGGAGACGGGCCGCACGGTTGGCCGCATTGATCTTGCCGCCCATGTAGAGCGGCAGCGTCACCTCGCCGCCTACGAAGCCGAAACTGCGGTCCTGCAGCTTGACCGACCAGTCGGCCTGCATGATCGGAGCGATGAGCGTCTGGAGCTGGGGAAGCGACTGCGGCGGAATGATCCCCTGCTGTACGGCGCCCTGGATGAAATCGCCGGCCGGGGCCTTCATATCGTTGAAATCCAGCCCGATGTCCTTGCCCAGATAGGTATATGCGCCCGAAACGCCGATCTGCGGCATGCGCAGGCCGACGGCGGCCCGGCGTTCCTGCTCGGCGGCGCGACGTTCGAATTCGGCCGCCTGCATGGCGGGATTGTGCGTGAGCGCGATATCGAGCGCCTCCTCGAGAGAGAGGAGGGAGGCGGAGTTTTCCTGGGCGAAAACGCCCGTAGCGAAGGTCGTCGCCGACAGGGCGAGAAGCAGGTGAGCTGTGATTCTCATAGCGGATTTTCCGGATTTAATGCACAAATATAGCGCGATTCCCGCGATCGGCGATCCGAAACCGTACATATCGGACAATCTTATATCCAAAAGAGTATAAACGCAACCGGTCTCCGGCTGCGTCGTACCTCTTCCGGCTTTGCCGCTTGTGCGCGGCCGCCGCACCGGAAGCGGTGCGGAAACAATGCGGCCGCACGAGGCGCGAATCGCGGAATGCCGTCAGCGGAAAAGGTGGCCGTTGATGCGCAGCACCTCGGCGGCCATCGTAGGATAGGCGCACACGTCTACGCCGCGGTCGCGAAGCCGCTGCGCGCCGCAGCACCGGACGAACCGGTCGGGTTCGTAGCATGCGAAGACGACCCGCGCCACGCCGCAGCGCAGGATCAGTTCGGTGCAGCTTTCGGGTTCGCTGCTGCGCTGCGAGCACGGCTCCATCGAGCACCAGATCGTCGCGCCGCGCAGATCGGCCCCCGCCGCTGCGGCCTTGGCGATCGCCTCCTGCTCGGCATGGCGGGTCGGCGAGGTCTCGTGGGTATGGCCTTCGAAACAGTCGCCCGCCGCCGTCCGGACGACGGCGCCCACGCAATAGGAGGTAGCCGAGGGCGTACAGCGGCGGCTCGCGTCGATTGCACGGCGGAGCATGCGCCGGTCCTCGGCTTCGCGATCGGGCCGGAGCGCATAGGTGACGACGTGCGTGGCGCCGAAGCGCGCTTCGGTGTGCGGAGCCGTGCGGTAGGCCGTGCCGATGTCGAGCCGCGGAGCGCCGCAGGGATGATCCAGCCGGAGCGCGGGATTCACGGCCAGGCGCAGCGTATCGACCGCATCGGCCGCGAAAAGCCAGCGCAGCATGCGGGCACCGCCCTCGACGAAGAGCCGTTCGATCCCCTGCTTCTCGAGTTCCGTAATCAGCACGGAGGGGGTTATCGGCCCGTCGGGCCGGATGACGGCGGCGACGGACTCCAGTGCGGGAAGCGGCCGGGCGGAAAGAACGATCTTCCGGCCGCTGCCTTCGGTGAAGAAACGCGCACGGGGATCGAGGTCGCCCGACACGGTGAGGGTGACCTTCGCCGGCTCGGGAGGCAGCCCGCGGGCGATGCGGCGGGCGCGGGCCTCCGCGTCGCGGAGGGTGAGCGAGGGGTCGTCGCGCCGCACGGTTTCGGCTCCGACCAGGATGGCGTCGTATTCGGCGCGAAGGCGCTGCACCTCCCGCAGATCTTCGGGCGAAGAGATGATCAGACGGCGGTCGGACGCGTCGTCGAGGTAGCCGTCGGCCGTCGTGGCTACGGATGCGAACAGTTTCATCGCCGCAGGGTGATTAGCGTGATTTCGGGACGCGCGGCCCCCAGCCGCATCGGGAAACCGACGCAGCCGATCCCGTCATTTATATATAAGTATCTCCCCCGCTCTTCGTAAAGCCCGCTCCACTGCTCGTACATCCATTGCGCCGGGGAGAATCGCCGATCGCCCAGCCGCAGCTTCATCTGCATGCTGTGCACGTGTCCGGAGAGCGTGAGGTCGCCGTAGCCGAGCGCCGTGATGTTGGGCCACAGCTGGGGCAGATGCGAGACGGTGATGTTGAAGAGACGGTCGGGAATGCTGTCGTAGGCTGCCGAAATATCGTATTCGGGCAGCAGGAAGGCGTGCCGGAAGTTCCGGAGCGCGGGATTGAACGACAGCCCCGAAACCGTGATGGTATCGCCGTCGCGGACGAGCGATTCGGAGGCGTCGTCCAGCACCCGCCACCCCATCGCGCGCTGCCGGCCGATCAGCCGGGCGAGGTTGACCTCGGCCGGAAGCGAGACCGAATCCTTGATGTAATAGCCGATGTCGTGGTTGCCGACGGATGACACCACTCCGTACGGCGCCCGCAGCCCGCCCAGAATGCGCATGGCCGCGGAGTCGAGCTCGGTATAGCGGATGTTCACCAGATCGCCGCTGAAGACGATCAGATCGGGACGGAGCGCATCGATCGCATCGACGAGCCGTCGCAGTTCGCGGTCGGGCCGGCACATCGTGCCGATATGCGTGTCGGAGAACTGCACGATGCGGAATCCGTCGAACCCTGCTGGCAGCCGCTCGGACCGGATGACGACCTCCTCCGTCCGGAATGCATGCCGCCCCCGCGTGGCGCCGACGAGCAGCACCGCGACGGACGCGGCGGCGAGCAGCGCCCCGATCCGCGGCATGCGCAGCGCCAGGAAGAGGTAGAACACCATCCGCGGCACCACCGTGATCAGAAAGGCGAAGAAACACCATTGGGCGAAAAGCATCGCCGCCGTGCCGTTGTCGCGGCACAGGGCGAGCACGACCGGCACGATGCCCGGCAACAAATCCGTCGTCAATACGAATGCGGCATAAGCCTTGCGGTAGGCCGCAACGCGCCAATGACGGATGCGGCGGCGCCAGACGGCGTAATCGACGACGAGCGCCGCGATTGAAAGTAACAATGCGCTCCAGAACATAATCGAGTGTAAATGCGCGACAAAGATAATAAAATTCGGCTGCAGACGGGAAAAACAAATATCGTGCGCCTTCCTTTGGCATATTACTTGCTAAAACCGAGGGTGGATATTAACTGTCTGTGGGACAAAAACAAACAGAACGCCAAAAGCAAGTTTTTATAAAACCAAAACAATCAACGTATGAAAACATTTCGACTTTCAGTTGCAGCCCTGTTCCTTGCTTCTGCGGTTTCGGCCCAGAACTACGCGGGTTCCGGTCAGAACGAAGCCTATTCGCCGACCGTCTATCTGATTTCGGTACACGAGGTGGACACGATCTACAACGGCTGTTCGGCCCGCGAAGCGGCGGCACTCAACCGCATGGCCGTGAACAACGCCATTCAGGACTATAACGATACGCATCGTCCCGGATTCCAGCAGGTCGAGAAGCCGCAGTTCCTCTTCGCGTCGAAGAACAACAAGTTCTCGCTGGCACTGGGCGGAAGCATCAGCCTGCGCGCGGGCTACGACTTCCTGGGCAGCGTCGACAACATCGATTTCGTGCCTTACGACATCCCCGTGCCGGGGAATTACGACACCAAGCAGAAGCTGATGATGGATGCCTCCACGTCGCGTCTGTTCGTGAAGGCGATCGCCAACACCCGCGCACTGGGTCGCGTGGTCGTATTCGTCGACACCGACTTCCGCGGCGGTTCGGAGAACAGCTACACGCCGCGCATCCGTTCGGCCTACGTGTCGTTCCTGGGCTTCACCTTCGGACGCGACGTGACCACCTTCTGCGACCTGGCGGCCGCGCCTATGACCATCGACTTCCAGGGCCCCAACGCCTATAACTTCCGCTTCGCCACGATGGTGCGCTACGAGGTGACCTTCGCCCGCGACCATCTGACCTTCGGCGTCGCAGCCGAAATGCCTCGCGTGAGCGGCACCTACGGCGACAACTTCGCCACGCTCAAGCAGCGCGTGCCCGACTTCCCGGCCTATTTCCAGTATGCGTGGGGTCCCAACCGCGAGAGCCATATCCGCGCATCGGGCGTCGTGCGCAACATGTATCTGCACAACGCACGCACGGGCAACAACACCTCGCTGCTCGGCTGGGGCGCGCAGTTCAGCGGCACGATCAAGGTGTGCAACTGGTTCCGCCTCTTCATGAACGGCGTCTACGGCGAGGGCATCACCCCCTACATCCAGGATCTGACCGGTTCGGGCCTCGACTTCACGCCCGATCCCGCGAACCCCGAGAAGATCCAGACCATGCCCATGTACGGCTGGCAGGCCGCAGGCCGGATCAGACTGGCTCCCCGCGTATCCATCTCGGGCGGTTATTCGGCCGTCACGGTGGAGAAGAAGCACGGGTACTTCGCCGAGGACGAATACAAGCAGGGACAATACATCTTCGGCAACATCTTCTTCGCGGCATCGCCCCGCTGCCGGATCGGCGGCGAATACCTCTACGGCACGCGCAAGAACATGAACAACGACAAGAACCACGCGAACCGCGTCAACGTGATGGTTCAGTACAATTTCTAAATCCGTCGCGGCGGCATGCCGCCGCACGCACCGCAGGGAGCGACCTTTTTGGCCGCTCCCTTTTTATGCGGGTATGCATGTTTCGGCCGTTCGTCGCATCGGATGCCGCGAAGGCGCTGCGACCCTCCCCGCACGCCTCAGGCTGTCGCACGGACGATGCCTGCCGTCCGGACGGATCCGACGCAAACCGGCCAGCGGCAGAATCTGTCGCCGGACAGCCGGGCGGCGACACGGCAATACGAAAATCGCCGACGAGTCAACCATGTAACCGTCAGCGATTTCATCATAGTACCCGGAGCAGCATTTGAATATATTAAACTCTATTAAATCCTAATAGAAGCTGAAATAGATAATTTAAAAGATGAAAATAAATATTTCTGGACTTGATTTGGTATACATGATGAGAAATCCATATAAACGTTTTACGAAATTGAAAGGCGGGCGATTGATGCCAAGAAATTCACATAACGTATAATTTCAAATTGTTGATATACATTATGTTAGGAGCAATAGTAGGCGACATTGCCGGAAGCACTCGCGAATGGAATAACATAAAGAGCAAAAATTTTGAATTCTTGCCGAAAAGAAGTTTTTTCACCGACGATAGTGTGATGACATTGGCCGTAGCACAATGGCTTGTAGAAGATTCCGCACACGAAACAAATACTCTGGTATTTAGTATGCAAGACCTCGGTCGCAGATATCCTCATGCTGGCTACGGTAACCGTTTCCGCCAATGGTTGCACAAAGATAATCCTGAACCTTATAATTCGTGGGGCAATGGTTCGGGCATGCGTGTCAGTCCGGTGGCACTTTACGCAACATCATTAAAAGAATGCCTTGACTTGGCAAAACGTTCTGCAGAAATAACGCACAACCATCCTGAAGGCATCAAAGGTGCGCAGGCCATTGCTGCAGCTACATTCATGGCAGGTCATGGGATCGATAAATCTGAGATCAAAGAGTATATATCCAAAACCTTTGGGTATGACCTTAATCGAAGTATCGAGCAGATACGTCCTACCTATGAGTTTACCGAATCTTGCCAAGGTAGCGTGCCGGAAGCAATCATAGCTTATTTAGAGAGCAAAGACTTTAAAGACGCAATTCGTAACGCAATCTCAATTGGCGGAGACAGTGATACCATTGCCGCCATGACAGGAGCCATTGCCGCCGCAGAATATGGCATACCGCAAGATATAGCCAAGTTCTGCATGGGCAAACTCACCCTCGAGTTGCAAGAAATACTCGTAAAATTTGAAGAAACCATAAAATATATGAAAACTGAAATCTATAGATGAATATTGGAGTCCAAATCTCCACGACAATAATACCATTTATGACTATGAACCTTGAACAGATTATACAGAAACGCAGAACAGACGTACGTTACAATACCTCGTATCCTCTTTCATCACAGGACTGGATGCGATACCGCGTGGATGGTACTTTGCCTTTTGAAAATGAACGGGAAATGTCCTTATACATCCATGTGCCTTTTTGTCGTTCTCTTTGCAAGTTCTGCGAGTATGTCAAATATCTGTTGGCAGATAAGACTGTACAACATCGCTACCTCGATATTGTGGAGACCGATATGATCCGATTTATGGAAGACCACCCCTGTGTTACATTTACTGGTTTTGACATCGGTGGCGGCACTCCGACATCTCTCTGTCATTCTGCGTTTCAGCGTCTAGTTAGCTTGCTGAATATCGCAAAGGAGAAAAATCAAATTTCCTCGGACTTCCTGCCAAGTATTGAGGCAACATTTTTAACCATCGACGAGGAAAAGATCCATATGATACACGAGGCTGGTTTCCGGCGCATCTCTTTCGGGTTACAGAACGTCAACTCTACATTTTTACAAAATAACCATCGCAATGATGGTACGTTTGCCAGACAGCAAGAAGTGTTTAAACTTTGCCACAAATATGGCATTGAGATTCTGAACCTTGATTTAATGTACGGTTTCGTTGATCAAAGAAAAGACGATTTGCTAGCAACACTATCTGTAGCCCAATTACTCGATCCCGAACACCTCACGGTATATGAACTTCGTACTAACATGCT
This sequence comes from uncultured Alistipes sp., assembly GCA_948442615.1. Taxonomy (GTDB): domain Bacteria; phylum Bacteroidota; class Bacteroidia; order Bacteroidales; family Rikenellaceae; genus Alistipes. The sequence continues at coordinate 749 of CAOJSG010000028.1, read as the reverse complement.
TCATGATATAGATATCAAAGGCTCGTCTGCTCGCAATGCGCAATACCACTTGTTGCGACGTTATATCAAAGAAGCCGGTTACGATATGCGGCTCGGAGCAAACACGGCCTCAAGAATTAGCGATGATGGTGTATCTTCGTACCTACATCATCGAATGACGGGGAATGGCTCATACAAAGGGTTCGGTATTGCCGCCCAAAGCAAAAGCAGAATAGGTCTTTCATATAATATAGGTAAGAATTGCAAGTCTTTGAAGAAATGCTTGGAACAAGATACCTTTGAGCAAGGTGGCGACACCTATCTTTTGCCACCGCATGAGATGCTGGCCAAGTATCTTGCCATCTGTGGTTACTGCGGACGCTTTCGACTCTCAAAGATGAATGAAATACTTGGCGTAGATGCCATGACGGCATTTCATGACGAATTTGATTTCCTAACCAAACACAAATATTTGCGAATTAATAACGGTATAGCCTACTTGACAAGAAAAGAATTCTCTTGCTATGGCGCAATTCTTTCACTCTTTTATCCCGCACACGAATGACAATTTACAGCAAAACTGTTCAAAGATGAAATTCTTTTCGTGTAGTGTTCATTTCACTTCTTTGACAACCATAGTGGGGAAGGCGTGGGGGGGGGTCCGAAAATTAAAAATCGCTTAACTTGCTATAATCAACAAATTAAGCGATTTTACTAGTACCCGGAGCCGGGGTCGAACCGGCACGACATTGCTGTCATTGGTGTTTGAG
>CAOJSG010000027.1 GCA_948442615.1 uncultured Alistipes sp. | reverse complement strand
GTTCTGCGGCGGTTCGTTCTGCGGCGGTTCGTTCTGCGGCGGTTCGTTCTGCGGCAGTTCGTTCTGCGGCGGCAGAAGCCTCTCGCGCGGCGGCACGTTCCGCTTTCCGGGCTTTGCGCTTTTTGTTCGAGAAACGCTCCTTGATCCGGCGGCGCAGGTCCTTGAAATTCTCGAAATCCTCCTTGAAATAGATACCTATGCCGGTCTCCTGCAGACCCTGGTTCTCGTCGAAACGGTCGATGGTCTGCGTGAAGACCTTCATCTTCAGCGTGCCCGCCCGGTCGATCAGGTAGGTGATGTAGGCCTCGCCCATGAAGTTGGACATGTTGCTGTTGACGGCCTGCTTGTTGTCGATCACGTAGTTGCCCTCCACCTCGACGAAAAGCCGGTTGTTGATCAGGCTTTTCGACAGCCCGAAGTCCACCTCGTCGCTCGTCAGCTCCGATTTGGGCCGGTAGCGGATCACGACGTTGTAGTCGTCCGACGAGAGCCAGTTGCTCAGCTGGTTGGAGATGAATTCCAACCCGGCGCCCGCCGAGACTGAGGCGCCGATATTGGAGTTGGCCGCCGAGTTGGTTTCGGAGAGGAAGCTGTTGAACACCAGCAGGTAAAGGAATTGCGTGTCGACCGTTTCAGGCGTGCTGAGCGCGTTGGCCACTACAGTCTGCGTCTCGGGATCGGCGCCCGGAACCCGCACGTCGAACGACACGGACGGACTGGCCAGCCGGTCGCCCAGATGGATGACGCACTCGACCGGCACCGACCGGTCTCCGCCGGCATTGTCGGCCGTGCCCTGCAGCAGCGGTTGCAGCGACGCCTTGAGCTTGTAGACGGCGTTGATGTTCAGCAGCGCGTTCACCGGGTCGCCCGTCCATTGGATCGTCGATCCGCTCTCGATGATGAATTTCTTGTTGATGAGGTTCTGCAGCGAGAACAGGTAGCTTCCTTCGGCGATGGTGTAGTCGCCGTACATCTCGAATTCGTTCGTTCTGGGGTTGATGTCGAGGTTGAGCGAGCCCTCGCCGCGGCCCTTGATCGCGCTGCCCGATGCCGGGTCGATGACCAGCTGGAAGTCGAGGTTCGGCCGGATGTCGAGTGCCATGGCGATCTGCATGCCTCCGCCCGAAGCGCTTTTGCGCTGGCGCCGCCGTTCGAACATCAGCTTCTTGCGCGCCAGATAGCTCGTCGTGTCGGTATCCGAAGGCTGGACGAAGGTGACGAAGTCGGCGTTCGAGATATTCGACTTGCCCGAGAGCGGCAGAATGAACGAGGAGTCGTCGTCGGTCGAGGCCGTGATGTCGAGCTTCACGCCCCCCTTGTCGCCCGTGATGGACGCCAGGCCCGTGGCGAAGACGCGGCCGTAGAAGAGTTCGTTGTCCTGCTCGGTCGTATCGAGCACCAGCATCTGCTGCGGAGCGACCCGCACGTCGTAGGCGATGTTCGAGAGGTGTTGCAGGCTGAGGTCGAAGTCGAATCGGCCCCGGTTGCCCAGCGGGTCGAAAATCGGGACGTTTTTCGCCCGGAACCGGTTGTCGCGCACCTCCAGCACGGCGCGCGGCATCGAGTAGGTCACCCCCGTGAAGTCTACGGTGGTCGAAAGTCCTGTCACGTCGATACTGCCCGTGAGTTCGGCGTTGCGGTGTTCGCCCTGCAGGGTCAGCCGCACGTCGGCGCGCCCTTTCGTGTCGGAGACGACGCCCGAGAGCACCGGGTCGATCAGCCCCATGTCGAGGCTGTCGATGCGGATCGCGGCGTAGTAGCGCACCTGCTCCGGGGCGTAGAAGCCGCGGATGAGCGTCGTTTCGGTCGTGCGGTCGGTCAGGGTGACGCCCGCCCGGTTGCGGCTGAAGTCCCAGCGCGATTCGAGTCGCAGGGGCGGCACCGGGATCCGGTTGATCCGCACGCTGTCCATCAGGATGTCGGCCGAGATCTCGCTGGCCCGGAGGGCCGACTTGATCGTGGCCGTACCGTTCGTATAGCCTTGGATGTCGTAGCCTATGCGGTTGGCGACCTGCGAGAAGGAGGCCAGGTCGAAGTTGCGCAGATGCAGCGTGAGGGAGTCTTCGCGGTTGCGCGAGGCGATGCCGTCGATCGAGAGGCGCTGCTCGCGGTTCATCACATGGAAGTTGCCGATGGCGATCTGCGTCGTATCGATCCGGATGCGGCCGGCGAAGATCTGCCAGGTCATGTCGCCGCGGGTGATGTGCGACGGGAGGATGTGCAGATCGATCGTGCGGCCTGCCGGGCCTGCGTCGGATACGGTGGAGGCCCGGATGCCGAGCAGCCCCGAGCTTTTGCGCAGCGTGTCCGTGAATCCCGCCGACAGCTGCAGTTGTCCCTCCCGGGCGCCTCCCGTGACCGAGAGGCGCGGCAGGTGGAACATGCCCGCATAAAGGTCCTCGGCCGAGGCGTAGACGGCCAGCGAATCGCCGTGGTTGACGGCGTTGACGCTCAGCCGCGTGATGAGCATCCGCTTGCGTTCGATATACTCCGACGACACCTGCATCGACAGCTTGTCGCCCACGGGGTTGAACATCAGTTGCAGCGACGAACCGTCGGCGATCTGTAAACCTTCCGCTACGGCGTCGGCTATCGGGTTGATGTTCTTGATGTTGACCGAGATGAGCGAATATTCGTCGGCCGGCGAGGTCTGTTCCGCGGCGCTGCGTTCGGCGCGGTCGCGGCGGTCGGGGAGCAGCGGCAGGTACTTCCAGGCGCTCTGCTTGAGGTATTCGAACACCTCGCGGTAGCTGGTTTTGCTGCGGAACCGGACGTCGGCGAAGTCCGACCGCAGCTCGACGAACTTGCTGGTCGGCGAGTTCTCGCCGGTCACGGTCATACCCCGTGCCTCGATCTGCCGGTCGTTGTATCGATAGCGGGCGTCGGAGATCTGGATTCGGCCGTTCAGGTCGTCCAGCGACCGGCCGCTCGCTTTGGCCTTGATTTTTCCCGAAAGGATCGATACGGAGTCGCGCCGGTTGACGTGCAGCCGGGCCAGATCGGCGCGCCGCAGCTCCATCTGGAAATCGTAGAATGGCGTCGTGTCGTTCAGGTCGACCGATCCGAAGAAGTCGAAGTCGAGGTTGCGGTCGCGCGCGGTGATCCGTCCGTCGAACTCCTTGTTGCGGATTTTGCCGTCGAAGCGGAGCGAGTCGTAGTCGTAGCCGTTGAATTCGAGCTGCGAGATGCGTCCCGCCACATTGGCGTCGGTCGTGCCGCGGCCCATCGTGCCGTCGAGCTGCACGGCGAAAGTCGTGCGTCCCAGCAGCGGGCTGCGTCCCAGCAGTTTCCCGAGTTCGAACGCCGTCGTGCGGACCTCGCCCTGCAGATGGCTCGACTCCCTGTTCTGCGGCTGAAGCCGCAGCGTGCAGGTGGCGTCGCCCGCCTCCGAGTGCAGCTGTGCGCGGGTTTCGAACGACTTCAGCAGGCCTTTGTACCGTCCGCTCAGCCGCATCGTTCCCGCGCGGTCGAGCACCGTCAACAAACCCGACGGGAGCCTCTTGCGGGCGATGGCGCGGGCCAGCACGTCGATGTCGGCGGCCGACGAGGCGAGCTGTGCGACCGTCAGATCGAAATGCGTCGCGGCGATGTCGGGCAGTCCGCGGATCGCGAAGTCGGCTTCCAGAACGGTGCGGTCGCCTACGCGCAGGTTGTCGCACCGTCCCGCGAAGTCGGCCACCGTCCCTTCGGCCCGGAATTCCGCGTCTCTGAAGGTGAGGTGCCAGTCGCGCAGGCTCGGGGTGAAATAGGCGATGTCGTCGGTCGAGATCGTCGAGCGGCCGATGTCGCCGTCGATCCGGACCTGGCGGATGAAATCCTTGTAGTCGGCCCACGAATCGCCGACCAGCGAGATGGAGGGGATGCGGATGTCCGACCGGGCGGTTTCGATGTGCGCGTCCTGGAATCCGAGGCCGCCGTTGACGAGGTAGAACCGGCCCGCGAGGTTGTCCAGCACGAAACCGCTGCGTTCGCGTGCCGTGAGGGCGGCCACCGTCATGTGGATGGTTGTACCGTCGATGGTGAAGTCGTCGACCAGCGCCTTCAGCCCGTAGAGGTGCATGTGGGAGAAATCGATGCCGTAGGGCCGGGCGCGCTCCTGCCGCCGGTCGATGCAGAGATCCAGGCCGTCGAGACGGGCCGAACGGATCGTCAGGACGAAATTTTTTTTCTTTTTCTTCTTTTTCGACAGCCGGTTGACGACCTGTTTGATGTTCATCTCGCCCGACGGGGTTTCGCGCAGGTAGAGTTTGCCGCCGGCGATCTCGGCGCGACTCAGCGTCAGGCCGCCTCCGGCCGTTCTCCACGAGGTGACGAACGCCTCGGCCCGCCCGGCGTAGAGCAGCGTATCGCGCTGGTAATCCTCCACGTAGAGACCGTATACCTTTATTTTGCTGAAAAGTCCGATCTCCACCCGGTCGATGCTGACGGTGGTCTCCAGCTTCCGCGAGATCATCCGTGCCGCCTTGTGCACGACGAAGTTCTGCACGGCCGGAATGTCGAGCAGCAGCGAGAGCAGCAGGGGCAGGATTATCAACAACAACACGGCTGCGGACAACACCTTTCCCAATATTTTTATACCTTTGCGCAAAAGACGAATATTTGATTCGCAAAATTACGGAAAAATAGTTAAAAAATCCGATCTATTTCGAGATGGATATTACAATCTTAGGCATCGAATCGTCGTGCGACGACACGTCGGCCGCCGTGATCCGCAACAACGTGTTGCTGTCCAACGTCATCGCGTCGCAGGCCGTGCATGTCAAGTACGGCGGCGTGATTCCCGAACTGGCTTCGCGCGCCCATCAGCAGAACATCATTCCGGTGGTGGATACGGCGCTCCGCGATGCCGGCGTCTCCACCGACGAGATCGACGCCATCGCTTTCACGCGCGGCCCCGGACTGCTCGGATCGCTGCTCGTGGGGGTGTCGTTCGCCAAGGGGCTGGCCATCGCCGGCAACATCCCGATGGTCGAAGTCAATCATTTGCAGGGACATATCCTGTCGCACTTCCTCGACCTGCCCGACCGGCAGCTGCCGCATCCGGAGTTTCCGTTCCTGTGTCTGCTGGTGAGCGGCGGCCATACGCAGATCGTGCGTGTGGACTCTCCGCTCGAAATGCGGATCGTCGGCACGACGATCGACGATGCCGCAGGGGAGGCTTTCGATAAATGTGCCAAAGTGATGGGGCTGCCTTATCCCGGCGGCCCGGTGATCGATAAACTCGCCCGCGAAGGCGATCCCGCAGCGTTCCGTTTCGCCAAACCCCGTGTCGACGGCTTCGACTTTTCGTTCTCGGGGCTGAAGACCTCGTTTCTCTACACGCTGCGCGATGCGGTCGCCGAGGATCCCGATTTCATCGACAAGCACAGGGCCGATCTTTGCGCCTCGCTGCAGCGGACGATCGTCGACATGCTCCTGGAGAAGCTGATCCGTGCGTCTAAGGAGTTCGGAATCAAGGATATAGCCATCGCGGGCGGTGTGTCGGCCAATTCGGGGCTGCGCGACGAGATCGTGGAGGCGGGGCGCCGCCGGGGCTGGCGGACGTTCCTCCCGGAATTCCGGTTCACCACGGACAACGCTGCGATGATCGCCATGGCCGGGTATTACAGGTACCGGCACGGCGACTTCGCCGCACTCGACGTGTCCCCCGTGGCACGTCTCGAGGAGCTGGCCTGATTTTCAGGCATGTATGTTGGATAAGTCAAACCAAAAAAGAATACGAGAAACATGATGACTTTTTTACAGACCGCCGTCGAGACGGCGGTCGCCGGCGAGGAGACGCGAATGGGGCTGTGGACGCTTTTCACCAAGGGCGGCTGGCTGATGTGGCCGCTGCTGGCGCTGGGCGGCGTGACGATCTTCATCTTCGTCGAGCGCTTTCTGGCCATCCGCAAGGCCTCGGTTTTGGATATGAATTTCATGAACCGCATCCGCGACTATATCTCCGACGGCAAGATCAACGCCGCCGTGCATCTCTGCAAGAAGACCGACACGCCCATCGCGCGGATGATAGAGAAGGGCATCGAGCGCATCGGCCGTCCGATGAGCGACGTGCAGACGGCCATCGAGAACGTGGCCAACCTCGAGGTGTCGAAGCTCGAGAACGGACTGCCTTTCCTGGCGACGATCGCCGGCGGTGCCCCGATGATCGGCTTCCTCGGCACGGTGCTGGGCATGGTGCAGACCTTCATGGACATGTCGGCGGCGGGCGGTACGGTGGACCTCGGGCTGCTGTCGAGCGGTATGTACGTGGCCATGGTCACGACGGTCATGGGTCTGATCGTCGGCATTCCGGCCTACTTCGGCTACAACTACCTGGTGGCACGCATCGAGAAGCTGGTGTTCCAGATGGAGGCCAACTCGATCGCTTTCATGGATATTCTGAATCAACCCGTTCAAAAATAGCTCGTTATGGCCATTAAACACGGTTCGAAGGTCGACAAGAGTTTCTCCGCGTCGTCGATGACCGACCTGATGTTCCTGCTGTTGCTGTTCCTGCTGATCGCCACGACGCTCATCAACCCCAATGCCCTCAAGCTGATGCTCCCGAAGAGTTCCAACCAGCTCAAGGACAAGGCGATGACCACGGTTTCGATCCAGCAGGAGGGCAGTCGCTACAACTACTATGTGGAGCTGGAGCGCGTGCAGGGGATCGAAGGCGTCGAGCAGGCGCTCCGGGCGCGCCTCGACGGCAAGGAGGACGCGACGGTCTCGCTGCACTGCGACAAGACGGTGGCGGTGGACGAGGTGGTGAAGGTGATGAATATCGCCAAGGACAACAACTACAAGCTCATTCTGGCGACCTCGCCCAAATGAGTCCGCATCCAGCGGATGACATGCGGTCCGTCGGAATACGCCGGGGCCGATGCGCCGGCCGGGTGCGGCCGGGTGCGGCCGGTTCCCGGGACGCGGCGGCGCGGACGGGATTCCGGCGGCCGATGCGGGCCGGCGGGATTCGGCGGTATGCGGACGACCGCGCCGCGCACAGCCGTCCGGTGCGGCCGGAGCGGCGAGGCGTGAGAAGATATACGGACGCTTTAATAATTTGTTATGTACTATTACGATCCGGAGGACCGCAATTCGCGGCGATGGGCGGCGATCGTGCTGGCGCTTTATCTGCTCGCGCTCGGCACGGCTTTCGCTTTCGTATCGTTCGATTTCCGTGTTCCCGAGAAGCCGGGCGATACGATCCTGGTCGATCTGACGGAGCCTCCGGCTCCCGAGCCGCCCAAACCGGTGGTGAAACCCGCTCCCGAACCGCGCATGCACGACGTGGCGGCTCCCGAGGAGCGGACGGCGCAGGTCGCCGGCAAGGACGAGACCACGCAGACGCCCAATCCCCGGGCGATGTTCCATATGAACAAAGGCGGGGCCGACGAACCGGAGAATGCGGGCAATCCGCGGGCGCCCGAAGGGGAGGACAAGGCCGGCGGTACGGGTCCGGGGCTGAATCCCGACGGACTCGACCAGCTCGACAAGGGGCTGCAGGGCCGGGGATTGCTGGGGGCTCTGCCCAAGCCGGCCTACCCGGGCAAAAAGAGCGGCAAGGTCGTCATCCGTGTGACCGTGGGGGCGAAGGGCGAAGTCACGGGGGCGGCGTTCGAACCGAAAGGATCGACCGTGAGCGACAACGAACTGGTCGCTGCGGCCATCGCCGCGGCCCGCAAGGCCCGGTTTACCGAGAGTCGCGCCACGGTGCAGGGCGGAACGATCACCTATATTTTCCGTATGGAGTAAAATTCGAGCGATGAAACGATTGTTTTTGACCGTTATTGTCTGTCTGATCGCCGCATCCGCTGCGGCGCGAAGACCTGCGGCCCGGGCGGCGATGCGCCAGGATGTCCGCCGTTCGGAACGTGCGGGCCGCACGGACGCCGAGCCGTCGAAGAGCGGAACGCGCAGGCGGAATGCGCAGACGGACGAGGGTGCGCGCATGCGGCTGGAGCGCACGGTCTACGATTTCGGCGACGTCGCCCGCAAGGGGGGCGATCTGGTCCACGAATTCGGCTTCACCAACGAGGGAACGGCGCCGTTGGTCGTGCTGCGGGTCGTGACGTCGTGTTCGTGCCTGAAGGCCACCTACACCCGGCAGCCCGTGGCTCCCGGAAAGAGCGGCGTGATCCGCATCGTCTACGAGCCTCACAAGAGCGAACCGGGCACGTTCAACAAGGTGATCCAGATCTACTCCAATTCGGTGGACGGAAGGGAACTGATCACGGTACAGGGTAATTCCATAGAGACTCCCGGGCGGTAGCCGGCATGGGCGGTGCGGCCGGGAGCCGCGATAAAAATCGATGAGTATGGCACTGTTATTCACGAATGCGACGATATTGCCGATGACGGCGGCCGACGGCCGGCCGCGCACGTTCGCGGGGGCGGTCGGGATCGAGGGCAACCGCATACGGCTCGTGACGGAGGATGCGGCCGCGGCGGAGGCGTTCCGCGCTGCGCATCCCGATGCGCGGGTGTTCGACTGCCGCGGGAAGCTGCTCATGCCGGGGCTGGTCAACACGCACTGCCATGCGGCCATGACCCTGCAGCGCAGTTATGCCGACGACATCCCGCTCATGGAGTGGCTCAACGACTATATCTGGCCTTTCGAAGCCCGGCAGACGGCGGATGACGCGGCGCTGGGCATGACCTTGGGCATCGTCGAGATGCTGCTCGGAGGCGTGACGTCGTTCGTGGACATGTATTACCACGAGGACCGCTGCGTGGATGTGGTCCGGCAACTGGGTATCCGGGCGATGCTGGGCTGCAACTATTTCGACAGCAACATCGAGGAGGCGCTGCCCGTGGTGGAGCGTGCGTTGCGGCGGGCCGAAGGGTGCGACCGGGTGCGGATTGCCGTGGCTCCGCATGCTCCCTATACCGTCTCGCCCGACAACCTGCTGCGGGGAAAGGAGCTGTGCGACCGCTGCGGGCTGCATCTGACGACCCACATCGCCGAGACGCGCGACGAAGCACGCTTCGTCCGCGAACGTTACGGCCGGACGCCCGTGGCGCATCTCGATGCGCTGGGGCTGCTCACGGAGCGGACAATCGGGGCGCACTGCATCCATCTCAGCGACGAGGACATCGAGATCCTGCGCGAACGCGGGGTCTACGTGTCGCACAATCCGCAGAGCAACATGAAGATCGCGAGCGGCGTGGCCCCCGTGGCGAAGCTGCTCGGCTGCGGGGTTCCCGTGACGGTGGCGACCGACGGGCCTTGTTCGAACAACGACCTCGACATGTGGGACGAGATGCGTACGGCCGCCTTTTTGCAGAAGTCGGCGACGGGCGATCCCTGCATGCTCCCGGCCTATGAAGTGCTCGAGATGGCCACGGTCAACGGGGCCGCGGCGTTGGGGCATGCCGGCGAACTGGGGGTAATCGCCGAGGGGGTGCTGGCCGACGTGATCGTCGTGGATCTGCAGAAACCCCATCTGCAACCCGTGCACGACGTGGTCTCGAACCTGGTCTATTGCGGCAAGGCGTCCGATGTGGAGACGGTGGTCGTTGACGGTCGGGTCGTGGTCGAGGAGCGGCGTATCGCGGGTGTCGACCTGCCGCAGCTCTATGCCGATGCGGCTGCCGCCGTGAAGCGGATCGGCGGCCGGTAGCCGGGCGTTTCGCGTTCTCGGAATACGGCCGATGGCGCTGGCCGCTGACGGAATCCGGCGCGGAAATGAAAGGAGCGGCTCTCTTTGGCAAAAGAGAGCCGCTCCTTTCATGTGCCGTGTCCCGAATCCGCATGCCCGGCAGAGGATGCGGCTGTCGGTCGGGGTGCGGCTGCGGTGCGCAGAGCAGCGGGCCGTCGGATCGCGCATTCTCGGTCGCGGCATGCGACGGTTTTACGCTGTCGGCTCCCGGCCGGCAGGTTCGGAGCGGATCCGGCTTTGTGAAGACCGTCTCCGGCCGATTCGTGCTCCGGCGGGGTGCAGCCGCCTGGCGCTCAGCGTTTCCGGAGGTAGACCGTAGCCGTGCGCGAGGTGTTGTAGATCCGGATGCGGGGGTAGCGCTTGCCGTCTTCGCCTTCCACGTCGAATGAGAAGTGCTCGCCTTCCATCGACTGCCGGGCCGGCCCGCCGAAGCGCGCTTCGTCCGTGGAGAGGATCGGGACGTATTTGCCCGCGCCCTGCACGGGCAGTTCGTAGTCGGGAATCGAGGCCGTGGGGTGCCAGTTGAAGACGAAGAGCAGCCGTCCGTGCGAGAAGACGATCGTTTTGTTCCGGTCGTCCATCAGCAGATTCCACGGATAGCCGTCGTTCAGGACCTTGTATTTCCTTACCAGCCGGATCATCGCCCGGTCGAAGTCGCCCAGCCACGAGTAGCGCAGGAAGCCGTTCTTCGCCAGCGACCACTGCCGGCGCGCATGGGCGTAGCTCCACCCGTTGCCCTCGCGCGGAAAGTCGATCCATTCGGGATGGCCGAACTCGTTGCCCATGAAGTTGAGATAGGCGTCGCCGCCCGTGGCGATCGTCATCAGCCGGATCATTTTGTGCAGCGCCATGCCGCGGTCGATCACCAGATTCTGCGACGCGCGGTCCATGTGGAAGTACATCTCCTTGTCCATCAGCCGGAAGGCGATCGTCTTGTCGCCTACGAGCGCCTGGTCGTGCGACTCGGCGTAGGCCACGGTCTTCACGCCCGGCAGCCGCGAGGTCATCACCGACCACATTTCGTGGATGTTCCACTCCTCGTCGGGCACCTCTTTCAGCAGTCTGATCCAGAAGTCGGGAATGGCCATGCCCAGCCGGTAGTCGAACCCGATGCCGCCCGCTTCCGGCGGGAAGCACATGCCGGGCATGCCGCTTACGTCCTCCGCGATGGTCGTGGCCGAGGGCCGGAAGTCGTGCACGAGGCGGTTGGCGAGCGTCAGATAGGTCAGCGCATCGCGGTCGACCCCTTCGTCGAAGAACTTGTCGCGGCTGTCGAACTCCGTGTAGCCGTGGTGCCTGTAGATCATCGAGGTCACGCCGTCGAAGCGGAAGCCGTCGAAATGGAATTCGTCGAGCCAGTATTTGACGTTCGAGAGCAGGAAATGCTGCACCTCGGACTTGCCGTAGTCGAAGATCATCGAGTCCCAGTAAGGCTGGTAGCCCGCATCGCCCGGCTTGGAGTAGAGGTGGTCGGTGCCGTCCAGTTCGTTGATGCCTTCGTTGAGATTCTTCACGTAGTGGGCGTGTACGAGGTCCATGATGACGGCCAGCCCCAGCTGGTGGGCGCGGCGGACGAGCGCCTTGAGCTCCTCGGGCGTTCCGAAGCGGGACGAGGGGGCGAAGAAGCTGGATACGTGGTAGCCGAACGACCCGTAGTAGGGGTGCTCGGCGATGGCCATCAGCTGCACGGCGTTGTAGCCCTCCCGCTTGATTACGGGCAGGATCCGCTCGGTGAATTCGCGGTAGGTGCCCACCCCTTCGCGCTCCTGCGCCATGCCGACGTGGGCCTCGTAGATCAGCGGGGCGCCGTTCCGCGAAGCGTCGAACGCATCGTCCGACCAGTCGAACGGCTGCGGAATCCAGAACTGGGCTGTGAAGTTTTTGGTCGCGTCGTCCTGCACCACGCGCGTGGCGTAGGCCGGTATGCGGTCGTGCCAGCCGTTGTCGCCGTGCACGTGGAGTTTGTAGAGCGAGCCGTGCGTGAGCCGGTCGCCGTACATCGCATCGGGCAGGAAGATGCTCCACACGCCGCTGCGGTCGCGCTGCAGCCGCAGCTCGGTGCGCTGCCAGTTGTTGAAGTCGCCGAAGAGGTAGACGTCGTGGGCGCCCGGCAGCCATTCGCGGAAGCGCCAGCCCGCGAGGTCGTCGTCGTGCTGCCAGCCGAAGTAGCGGTAGCCGTTGGCGTAATCCACCAATGACCCGGCCGCCCGCTCGATGGCTGCCAGCCGCTCCGTATAGAGTTTGTGTCGGTATTCGATCTCACCCTCGACGGGGTGCAGCCATTCGTCGTGTTCGACCATCGGCAGTCTGTGCGTGTTCTTTTCCATACGAAGAGGTATTTATACAAATATAGCGATTTTTTTTCGCTTTCGGCCGTCGGGCGCCGATTTGTTTCGGCGGCATGCGGATCGGACCGGCGGAGTGCGGCGCGAACGGGTCCCGGCCGGGATCCGGAGGGGCGGATACGGCGAACCGCTTCCGGATACGACGTTCCGGAAGCGGTTCGCGGCTGGGGGCGTATCCGTCAGCGGGGGATGATTTCGAAGAGGCGCGTGCGGCCCTCGATCTCGACGACAGCGGCGTCTTTCTCCGCGACGACATGCAGGAACGGCGCGTCGAACGCCTGCTCGGTCAGCAGCGTACCGTCCGCTGCGAGCTGGCGGAGCGTCGTCGTGCCGGCCTCGGCGCCCGTCGAGAGGATCGTGAAGGCCGTCGTCTGCGCCGGGATCCCGAACGCGAGGCGTCCGTCGAGGTCGTATGCCGTGCCCGGGTGCCGGTCGAATGCGAGGAGCGCCTGTTCGGGCCGTTCGGCCTCGATCGGGAAGCCGATCCGCTCCGCCCGTACGGGGTTCACCTCGAACGACCGGACGGAGGCCCAGTTGGTCTTCTCCGATTCGAGTTTGCGCAGCCGGACGTAGCGCGCCGCGACGGGGGCGCCGACCCAGCGGATGCGGTACTGCTTGCGCAGCCCGTCGGCGAGCGTGTGCCATTCGGTGCCGTCCGCGGAGCATTCGAGAACCGCGTGGTCGAAATAGTCCACGTCGTCGACCGAATTGCGCCCTTGCAGGACGACCACTTCGCCCACCTCCTCGACGCGGCCCAGGTCCGCGCCGATCCAGTCGCCTGTCTGCTGCGACGTTCCCGACGTGTAGTAGGTCGTCGTGTCGTTGTCGAACATCAGCTTGCTCAGCGTGGTCCGGGCGTTGGCGTAGGAGCCGATTCCCGTGCGGGCCGCCGGCCGCTCGCCTGCGAGCCGCTCGTAGAATCCGGCGGCCATGTCGTCCATCGCCCGCTCGTAGAAGGGGTGGAGCTTCAGCGTTCCCGACTTGTGGCTCTCATAGGCCTGCTTCTCTTCGGGGCTCATGAGGTTGCGCACGTAGGCTGCCCAGAATGCGGCTTCGTCGCCCGAGCGGTAGGGAGCGAGCAGTTCGAGTGCCCGGCGGCCGCGCGTGCCGAGTTTGCCGAATTCCGCCAGCCACGGACGCAGCTCGTTCAGCAGCAGCGCATTCGAACACTTCGCCTCCATTTCGACCGGTACCCGCTCGATCTTCTCGAATTCGGCGTGCAGCGCGGCATAGCGCTCCGGCGTGCAGTCGGCTATGCGGAAGGTTTCGGTCTCCCACGATTCGTCGCGGCGGTAGCCCGTCTCCGTGTCGCAGGAGTGGATCGCGAAGGTCCGGTAGGCCTCCTTCGCTTCGGGAGCCGTTTCGGCCAGCGCCCGCTCCCAGTTGTCGATGGGATTGTAGGCGGCCGTGTTCCAGGTGTAGTCGGCCACGCCGTAGAGGGCCGGCTTCGAGGCCTCGCCGTGCTCCATGGGGTTGCTGACCAGTCCGCACAGCTCGTCGGACGTCAGCGAGGTCTCCAGTCCGTAGACGGGGCCCTGCATGACGATATGCCGCACGTAGTCCGTGACCGGGTAGTTCCACCAAAAGAAGGCCGGCCGTGCGATGCGCGAGTTGACCCACGCCATCGTCTCCGCGGTCACGTCGCTGCACACCACGTCGCCCGTCCAGAAGACCTCGATCGCCGGGTCGAGCGTGCGGCCGTAGATGCTCAGGCTGCCCTGCGGCGTGGGGTTCGCCCACAGCCGGGAGTAGTCCGTCGGGCAGACGATCAGCGAAGCCACGTCGCCCTTGGCTTCGACGAATTCGCGCTGGAGCCGGTTGAGCAGCTCGGTCTGGCGTTCGGGATTCGTCCCCTCGCCCGAGATGTCGTCGAAGAAGATGGCGAAGGCGCGTACGCCGAGGTCGTACATCCGCTCGAACTTGCGCAGCAGGTTGCCGTAGTCCTCCTCGTTCCACCGGATGTCCTGGCCCGGGTGGATGGCCCACACGAAGTCGACGCGGTTGCGGTTGCAGGCCGCCACCAGTTCGCGGATGTCCGCCGCCTCCTTTTCGGGGTAGGGCAGGCGCCAGTCGGGGCAGCTGTGGTAGGGGTCGTCCTTCGGACCGTAGAGGTAGCAGTTCATCTTGAACTTGCCGTAGAAGTCGATGAGCGACAGGCGGACTTCGTGCGACCACGGCGTGCCGTAGAACCCTTCGACGACGCCGCGGCGCGGGAGGTCCGGATAGTCGTCGACGGTCAGATGGGGCAGGCTGCCCTCCGCGGCCGCGGGGCTTTCGAGCAGCTGTCGGAGGGTCTGGATTCCGTAGAAGGCGCCCCGTTCGTCGCGGCCGACGATCGCGATGCCTTTTTTGTCGACGCGCAGGACGTAGGCTCCCGGGCGCTTTTTCACGCCGTTGCGGTCGGCGATGCCGGGGCCGAAGTCGATCCGCAGCCGCGGGCCGTTCGCCGAGGCGGCGACGAAGCCGAGGTTGTCGGAGAAGACCTTCCGGACGTCGTCGATCCGCAATCCTCCGGAGAGGTCGAGATGGCGGCTGTCATCCACCGCGAGGCTGTGGGGCGTGGGATTCACGACGAGACCGCCGTGATCCAGCTTTCGGCCGGGTACCCGCAATATCTGCTGCGATTCGGAGCGTTGCGTCGCGAGATCGAAATCCGCTTCCTGCGCGAAGAGGCCGCTGCAGGCGAGGAGTCCTGCGGTCAGAAGTGCCGACCGTTTCCAGTGTGCTGTCATTTTTCTGTCGATATTGATTTGGATATGTGTGCCGTTTCCGTGCTGCGGATTCGTCCGCGGCCGGGGCCTTCGGTCGAATCGTTGGTAAATATACGATTTTATTCGGGAAAATCGTGCGTTTCGTCGCCCGATCGCACTTTTCCTGTCGGCTGCGGGAGGCTGGGTGCGGCCGTTTGCGGGGTTTGTCGGCGGTTTATTCGCGGCAAACGGTTCGTATCTTCCGAAATTTTGCTATATTTGTCGGAAACAATTTTTTCGGAAAATCCAAACCAATTTTTCACCTATGTTCAAAAATCAACCCAAAGGACTCATCGCGGCGGCCCTTGCCAATATGGGCGAGCGTTTCGGGTTCTACACGATGATGGCCATTCTGCTGTTGTTCCTGCAGGCCAAGTACGGACTGGACGGAACCAAGGCGGGGCTGATCTACTCGATTTTCTACTTTTCGATCTACATCCTGGCCTTCGTCGGCGGCGTGATCGCCGACAAGACGCGCAATTTCAAGGGCACGATCCTGGCCGGTCTGATCTGCATGTCGCTCGGCTACGTGCTGATCGCCGTGCCGACGCCGACGCCCGTGCCGGCTGCGGCCTACGGCTTCTATCTGACGCTGACGTGCTGCGGCCTGTTCGTGATCGCCTTCGGCAACGGCCTGTTCAAGGGCAACCTCCAGGCGCTCGTAGGCAAGATGTATGATAACGAGAAGTACGGCGCCATGCGCGATTCGGGCTTCTCGATCTTCTACATGTTCATCAATATCGGGGCGATCTTCGCTCCGCTGCTGGCCGTCGCGGTGCGCAACTGGTGGGTGAAGACCAACGGCTTCGTCTACAATCCCGACGCGCCGGCCTGGTGCCACGGCATCCTTTCCGGCATGCTGAAGGACGACGGCATGACCGAGCTCACGCGTTTCGCGTCCGAATCGGGTTATCCGGCCGAGCGCCTCACCGAGTTCGCCAACGACTATCTGGGCGTCTTCACGACGGGTTTCCACTATGCGTTCATGTGCGCGATCGTGGCCATGGCGATTTCGCTCGTGATCTTCCTGGTCAACAAGCGGAAGTTCCCCGGCAACGAGCCGGCTGCCGCCGAAGCGAAACAGACCGCGAAAAAGGCCGTGACGGAGATGTCGGCCGCCGAGGTGCGTCAGCGGATGTATGCGCTCTTCGCTGTGTTCGCCGTGGTGATCTTCTTCTGGTTCTCGTTCCATCAGAACGGACTGACGCTCACCATGTTCGCCAAGGAGTTCACCGACCTGTCGGGCCTGAAGATCAACCTGGGCTTCACCTCGATCGAAGGGGCCGAGGTCTTCCAGTCGATCAACCCGCTGTGCGTGGTGCTGCTCACTCCGGTCATCGTCGGGATCTTCGGTTGGCTGCGCGCCCGCGGCAAGGAGCCCTCCGCACCCCGCAAGATCGCGATCGGCATGGGGATCGCCGCGCTGGCCTTCGCCGTGATGGCCGTCGGATCCTATATCGGCGACCTGCCGCTGTGGTCGTCGCTCTTCAGCAAGACGGTCGATCCCGAGACCGGCAAGAACGTGGTGACCGCGATCCGCGTACTGCCCGATGCGGCTAAGGTCACGCCGCTGCTGCTCATCGGCACCTATGTCATTCTGACCGTGGCCGAGCTGTTCATCTCGCCGCTCGGCATTTCGTTCGTATCGAAGGTCGCGCCTCCCAAATACCAGGGCGTCATGCAGGGCGGATGGCTGGGCGCTACGGCCATCGGCAACCAGCTGCTCTTCATCGGTGCGATTCTCTACGAGCACATTCCGATCTGGATGACCTGGAGCGTCTTCGTCGTGGCCTGCGTCCTGTCGATGTTCACGATGCTGGCCATGCTCAAATGGCTGGAGCGCGTGACGCAGTAGGTTCTGCGGCCGTGGTGCGGGCCGGCGGTCCTCCGGCCCGTGCGCAATGAGTTCTCCGCCCGCACCGGATTCGTTCCGGTGCGGGTGGATGCGTTCGGCGGCTCGCTCCGTTCGGTTTTTCCGGGCGGCGGGCGGCGGGTCTTCGCGCAAATTTCGTATCTTTGCCGACAGGGAAAACCTGCCCGGATATGGAAAAGCTCGAAAATCGGAAATGGACCGTGCTCGCCTCGGAGTATGTCGTGCGCCGGCCGTGGTGCACGGTGCGCCGCGACAGCCTGGAATCGCCCGCGGGACGACGCATCCCGGAGTATTACGTGATGGAGTACCCCGACTGGGTGAATGTGATCGCCGTCACGGCCCGGGGCGAATACCTCATGGTGAGCCAGTATCGTCACGGGCTGGAAACCACGGACTACGAACTCGTCGCCGGGGTGAGCGAGCCGTCCGACGCCTCGATGCTCGAGGCGGCCCGGCGCGAGCTGCTGGAGGAGACGGGCTATGGCGGCGGCCGGTGGCGGCTGCTCACGGTCGTGGCGCCCAATCCTGCCATGCAGAACAACCGGACCTACTGCTTCGTGGCGGAGGGCGTCGAGGCGATCGCCGGGCAGCGGCTCGATCCTACGGAGGAGATCCGCGTGCATCTGCTGAGCCTCGACGAGGTGAAGGAGCTGCTGCACGGCGACCGGATCCGGCAGGCGCTGATGGCGGCGCCCCTGTGGCGCTATCTCTACGAAGAGGGGCTGTAGGCCGCCGCTGCGGGCCGAAGGACAGTGTCCGCCGGCGCAGGATGCGAACCCGGGTTGCGGCGCGGGCCGCCTGACCGAAGATTGTCTTTAATACTTGTTCGATATGGCTGAAAAGTCGGTTTATAATTTTCGCGTGGAGCCGCAGCAGGTCGACTTTACGCTGCGGGCGACGATCACTTCGATGATCGAGGCCGTTCTGAATACGGCGGGAATCGATGCCCACGGCAAGGGTTTCGGGGTGGACGCGCTTAATGCGGACAACCATTCGTGGGTCCTGTCGCGCATGGCGGTCGAGCTCGACCGCCTGCCGGCGCAATACGCGCCGTATGCGGTCGCTACCTGGATCAGTGATTACGGCCGGGTGCTCTCCACCCGCAATTTCACCCTGGCCGATGCCGAAGGGCGCATCTTCGGCCGGGCCGTCACGCAGTGGGCCATGATCGATCTGGCGAAACGGACGGCGGTCGATCTGTCGTGGGTGGGCCGTGCGCACAGCGAGGCGATCGTCGACGCGCCTTCTCCGGCCGACAAGCCCCGCAAGATCCGCGAAGTGACGCCCATGCGGATGTGGGAGCATCGGGTGGTTTACAGCGACATCGATTTCAACCGGCATGTCAACACGCTGCGCTACATCGAGATGATGCTCGACATGCTGCCCGTCGAAAAGTTGACCTGCGAGCGCCCGATGCGGCTCGACGCGCATTTCCTGCACGAGACCCGCTTCGGCCAGACCCTGCGCATCGGCTGCGAGGAGCGCGGGGAGACGGACCTGTTCGAGGTGAAGGACGACGGCGGGGTCGCCGCCGTGCGTGCCTGCATCGAGTGGAAATAGGACGCTTTGCTACGGCCGGACCGGCCGGTTGTGGAACGGGTTTTGCTCCAGGCGGGGCAAAACCTGTTTCATTTATGGATACCACCGAAGTAAAGACCAAGTATCAGACGAGCATCGACCTGCTGAACGATGCCGTGGGCAAGGAGATCGCCACCTCGCTCCAGTACATGTATTTCCATACGCATTTCGAAGATGCGCGCTATCGGTATCTTTCGCGCATCATGCGCGAGATCTCGATCGCCGAGATGCGTCATATCGAGGAGTTCTCCGACCGGATCCTCTTCCTGGAGGGCGACGTGGATATGAATCCGGCGTTCCGCGCGCTCCAGGTGACCGATCCGAAGGAGATGCTGCGTATGGCGATGAAACTGGAGCAGCATACGATCGACAGCTACAACGAGGCTTCGCGCATAGCCGCCGAACAGCAGGATGCCGTGACGCACAAGATGTTCCAGGAGATCATCGCCGACGAGGAGCGGCATCTGGATACGTTCCGCACCGAACTGCAGAACCTGATCGATTACGGCGAGGAGTACCTGGCGCTGCAGTCGGTCGCCGGCAGCAAGCGTGCCGCCGAAGAGCTGCGCCACACCGACGGGGACGAGTGACCCGCACGACGCATCGAGACCTGTTTTTGCCGTCCCGGTCCGTGAGGACCGGGACGGTTTTGCGCATTCTCCGCCGGAAGGACATGCCGTCCCGGAGGGTCGTGCGTGCGGGGCGGGCGATCGCGGATCGGGCCTTCCCGGCCGTATGCCGCTGCGGCCGGGGAGGATGCCGCTGCCGCCGTCCGGACGTGCCGGAGCGATTTCGCCGCCGAATCGGAGCGCACGCTTGTTTTTCGTCCGGAAAAGTTTATCTTTGTTTCGTCAATCAGCGACGCCGAAAGATGAAAATTACGGTTTTAGGGCCGGCGCATCCCTATCGGGGCGGCCTGGCTTCGATCATGGAGATTATGGCCCGCACGTTCCAGCAGCGGGCGAACAGGGTGGATATCAAGACCTTCACGGTGCAGTATCCGGCGTTGCTTTTCCCCGGCAAGAGCCAGACGGTGACCGCGCCGCCGCCTCCGGACCTCGAGATCCGCCGTTGCGTCAACACGACCGATCCGTTCAACTGGCTGCGCATCGGCCGGCGGATCCGCCGCGAACGGCCCGATTTCGTGCTGCTGAAATACTGGACGCCCTTCATGGCGCCCTGTTTCGGAACGATCGCCCGCATCGCCCGCAAGAACGGTCATACGAAGTTCCTGTGTCAGATCGACAACGTGGAGCCGCACGAGCATCATGCGACGGACGGATTGTTCAACCGCTATTTTCTGCGGTCCGTCGACGGTTTCGTCTACATGTCGGAGCAAGTGCACCGCGAACTGGAGGCCTATACGCAGGCGCCGGCGCTCTTCGCGCCGCATCCGTTGTTCGAGAATTTCGGCAGCCGGACCGACCGCGGGGAGGCCTGCATCCGGCTGGGGCTCGATGCCGCGGCGGGCTACGTGCTCTTTTTCGGCCTGGTGCGCGAATACAAGGGGCTCGATCTGCTGCTGGACGCCTGGGCGCGGTTGCGCCGCGAGGGAAAGACGGCCGGCCGCAAACTGATCGTCGCAGGGGAGTTCTACGCTCCGAAGGAGCCCTATCTGCGGCAGATCGAGACGCTCGGGTTGAGCGACGAGGTGATCCTGCGGGACCGGTTCATCCCCGACGACGAGGTGAAATACTACTTTTCGGCCGCCGATTTCGTCGTGCAGCCCTATCGGTCGGCTACGCAGAGCGGCGTGACGCAGATCGCCTATCAGTTCTGCGTGCCGATGGTAGTGACGGACGTGGGCGGTCTGGCGGAGATCGTGCCCGACGGCCGGGTGGGCTATGTCTGTGCGCCGGAGGCCGGGGCCGTGGCGCAGGCCGTGGAGCGGATGTACGAACCGGGGCGGCTCGACCGCTTCCGCGAGAACATGGCTGAGGAGCGCAAGCGCTTTTCGTGGGAGGTGATGTGCGACCGGATCACGGAGCTTTACGACCGGGTGCGTTAACGCGTGTCCGGCGGGGCCGTGCGAAATAGCAATCGGAGGTCTTCGAATCGATTCGAAGACCTCCGATTGCGTCTGCCGCGGCCGGGCGGCTACTTCTGGATGTTCGGGAGTTCCAGTCCGAGACCCTGTTTTTTGTCCACGATCTTGAGGATGAATCCGAGGATCAGCGCCGCGACGCCGAGGCAGGCGAGCATGATGAGCGGATTGGTGTAATCGTATTGCACGGCAGCCTCGGCCGGGGTCATCGTGCCCTCGTCGACCGCTCGGACGATCTCGGGGTTCGACGCGTCGAGAATCTTGCCGATCAGCAGCGGGAAGAGCCACAGGCCGATGTTCTGGATCCAGAAGATCAGCGCATAGGCCGAACCGATCACCTTGCTGTCCACCAGCTTGGGAACCGAGGGCCACAGCGATGCGGGAACCAGCGAGAACGACGCGCCCAACACCAGGATGGTGATGTAGGCGACGAATACTCCGCCCACGCCGTTGCCTTTGAACATCGGCAGGACGAAGGCGAAGGTCAGATGGCAGGCGATCAGCAGGAGCGATCCGATCATCAGCATCGAGGCCGCCTTGCCCTTCGTGTCGATGAATTTGCCGAGAATGGGGGTGATGCCCACGGCCAGCAGCGGGAAGACGGCGAAGATCGTTTCGGCCGACTGACGCATGTAGCCCATGTAGCAGAACACGATCAGGAAGACCACCGACACGATCTGCAATACGATGCGCATGCCGCTCTTCTTGCTGAAGTTGCTTGCGAAGGCCGTGGCGGCCACCACCAGCATGATGCCGTATTGCAGCATGGTCACGGTGTCCGATGCCCAGAACGAATCCGCTTCCGGCTGTACGAAGGTCAGGTTGCATTGCAGCATGTTGACTGCGTATTTCTGGAACGGGAAGATGGCCGAGTAGTAGAGTACGCACAGCAGCGCCACGAGCCAAAATCCGCTGCTCGAGAGGATCTTGCCGATGTCGCGCAGCTGGAACGGCTCGTCGGCCTCTTCGACCTCGCCGGTCTGGGCGTCGAGCTTGCGGTCCATGAAGAAGTAGACGATGAACATGATCAGGGCGATCATGAGCAGGATCACGCCGAAGGCTACCGAGCGCGACACGTCGATGTGCCCGCCCAAGCGGGCGAACATCGGCGAGAAGATCATGCAGGTGGCGACGCCCAGGCGCGCCAGCGCCATCTCCGAGCCCATCGCCAAGGCCATCTCATGCCCCTTGAACCATTTGACGATACCGCGCGAAACGGTGATGCCGGCCATCTCCACGCCGCAGCCGAAGATCATGAAGCCCACCGAAGCGAACTTGGCCGATGCAGGCATGCCCTCGTAGAAAGGCGAGATGCCCAGCTCGTCGAAGACCGGGATGTAGTTCAGATGGTCGGTGAACCATGCCGCGAGGGCGGTCTCCTGGAACCCTTTCGTCACGGCGTACCAGTTGATCGACGCGCCGACGAGCATCACCGCGCCCGACAGCACGGCCGTGAACCGCACGCCCATCTTGTCGAGGATGATGCCTGCGAAGATCAGGAAGAAGATGAAAACGTTCAGGAACGTTTCCGACCCCTGCATCGTCCCGAAGGCGGTGGAGTTCCATCCCAGTTCCGATTGCATCAGGTCCTTGATCGGCGAAAGTATATCCATGAAGATATACGAGCAGAACATGGCGAATGCGAGGAATAGCAGAGCGGTCCAGCGGACGCTGGCCGAATCCCGCAGTGTGTGTTGTAGTTTTTCTACCATTTATTTGTTTGTATTGAGTTAGTTGTCCGATGTTGCGTAGTGTTTCAGGATTTCGTAGGCCTCTTCGATGCCCAGTTCGCCTGCCTTCGACAGGTCGAGGCATCCTTTGCGCGTATCCTTCATGAAAATCTGCACGATGCCGCGGTTGTAGTAGGCCTCGGCGAAATCGGGGTTCAGCGCGATGGCCTTCGTGTAGTCCTCGTAGGCCTCAGGCATGCTGCCCGACAGGGCCATCAGGTTCGCCCGGTTGTAATAGCTGTACGCGAAATCGGGGAAGAGCTTGACGACCTTGTTCAGATCGGCGATCGCCTCGTCGTAGCTGTAGGTGCGTTTGTGCGTGTTGTTGAGTCGGTTGGCCGGGTCGGAGTCGATCGTGATGCGGTGGTAGGAGTTGTCGAGCGACGAGATGAAGTCGATCATCTCCGCCCGCGTGGTCGAACGGTTCAGATAGAGGAACGGATTGGTCGGATTCAGCTCGATCGCCGCCGAATAGGTGTTCACGGCGTTGGTGTACTGCTTGATGAGCGCCTGCGTGACGCCGCGTTCGAAGAGCAGGGACCACGATGTCTCCTCGTTCTTCATCCGTTGCATGTAGGTCCTGTCGAGCAGCACCAGCGTGTCGGCCGGGATGTTGCTTTCGCGGTGCGAGAGCGTCAGGTACTCGTTGCCGATGCGTGTCTTGAAATCCTCGGCCCGCTGCACGTGGTAGGGCTTTGCCACGAGTGCCGTGTCGGGGCGCATGAGCGTGAATTTGAACAGGGGCAGCAGGCGCATCTCCTCCTGGGCGCCGCTGCGCGCCACGGTGCGCTCGAACGAGGAGCCCGAGAATTTGCTGTCGAATGACAGCAGCCGGTCGAAACGCTGCGTCGTGTCGGCGTAGATGGAGTAGGTGCTGTCGCTCAGCCGCGAGCGGTAGTCGGCGATTTTGCGCTGCGCCGTTTCGCGGTCCTGCCGGGCGCCCTGCGGGTCGTGCAGCAGTTCGCGCAGCCGCCCGCGGTAGATGTAGGCGTTGGCGAAATCGGGGTAGAGCCTGATCGCCTCCGAATAATCGGCCAGCGCCTGCTCCAGCTCGCCCAGCTGCGCATGGACTCCGGCCCGGTTGTAGAAGACCAGCACGTTGTTGGGCGAATAGTAGGCCACTTTGTCGTAGTCGGCCAGGGCGCGGTTGTAGTCGCCGATCTGCGAACGCAGCATCGCCCGGTTGAAATAGGTGATCGAGCTGGTCGAGTCGAGCTGGATCACCCGGTCGAAGTCGGCCATCGCCTTCATCGGGCGTTTGGTGTCGGCGTAGACGAGCGCCCGGTTGAAAAACGAGGGGATGTAGGCGCTGTCGCACTCCACGGCCTTGTCGAAGTCGCATTCGGCCTCGTCGTAGCGCTCCTGCCGCAGGTAGAGCTCGCCCCGGCTGTTGTAGCCGAGCGGGTTTTCGCGGTTGGTGCGGATGGCCGTGTCGTAGTTGTCGTAGGCGCGGGTCGTGTCCTTCAGCTGCAGGTAGCTCATGCCGCGGTAGATGAACGCTTCGCTGACTTTGTTCTCCTGGCGGATGAACTGGTCGAAATCCTCGATCGCCTCGCGGAACTGCTGGTTGAGCAGGCGCGTCACGCCGCGGCTGTAGTAGGGGCCGGGCAGGTCGGGGCGCAGTTCGATCGCCTCCTGGAAATCTTGCAGCGCATCGTCGTAGTTGCCCAGCATCGAACGTACGATGGCCCGGTACGTATACGCCTGCGTGTAGACGGGATTCTTGCGGATCGCCGTCGTGAAATCGGCTTCGGCGCCCAGCAGGTCGTCGAGGTTGTATTTGGCGATGCCGCGCAGGAAGTAGGCCTCGTAGGCATTGGCGTCGAAACGCAGCAGGGTGTTGAGCGTGCGGATCGCCTCGCGGTAGTCGTTGTTCATCATGCACGTACGGCCCATCCACACGAAGTACTCCTTGTTGTACTGCGCATGCACGCGCACGCCGACGGATAGCGCGCCGAGAAAGAGGAATACGGCGATGAATTTACGCATGGGTGCTGTGTTCGTATGTTTCGATAACGTTGTGTTCCGTCGTTTATTGTTTCCCGGCCCGTCGTGGAACGGTTTGGTTGCCTTTTCCGACCTGTTCGGGGCCTGCCTGTCGGCGGGCGATCGGCCTTTCGGCGCCGCCTGGCCGCTGGGGGCCGCCCGTGTCGGCTGTCGCTCCGGTCCTTCCGGCTGCTGCTCGGCTCCGTCCGGTATCGCCCCGGAGCGGGATGTCCCGTTTCGCGGGCCGGCCGTCGGGGTGCCGAGGTTTCGGGTGCCGAGGCTCCGGGTATCGGCGTGTCGGAGCGGAGGCGGATCTACTCCGTTTCGTAGCCGAAGCGGCGCAGCTGCCGCTCGTTGTTGCGCCAGTCGTCGCTCACCTTCACGAAGAGCTGCAGGAAGACCTTCTTGCCCAGGAAGCGTTCCATATCTTCGCGGGCGGCCTGTCCCACCTTCTTGAGTTTTTCTCCCTTGTGGCCGATCAGGATGCCCTTCTGCGAGTCGCGAGCGACGTAGATCGTCGCCGAAATGCGGTCGATCGACGGCTCCTCCTTGTAGCCGTCGATCTCGATCTGGCAGCAGTAGGGGATCTCCTTGTCGTAGAACCGGAGGATCTTCTCGCGCACGATCTCCGAGGCGAAGAAGCGCAGCGTCTTGTCGGTCAGTGTATCCTTGGGATAGAAGGCCGGCCCTTCGGGCAGCACGCCGAGGATGCGGCCGAACAGCCCTTCGATGTTGAACTTCTCGCGGGCCGAGACCGGAACGACCTCCGCGCCGGGAAGCGCTGCGTGCCACCTGTCGACCAGCGCCTCCAGCCGTTCGGGCGTCGTCAGGTCGATCTTGTTGATCACCACGATGGTCGGAATGCCGCTGCGCCGGATGCGGTCGATGATCTCCGCCGCGCGGTCGCTCTCCTCCACGGTGTCGGTGACGTACAGGATCACGTCGGCGTCCGACACGGCTCCCGTGACGAACTTCATCATCGACTCCTGCAGCTTGTAGGCGGGCTTCAGGATGCCCGGCGTATCGGAGTAGACGATCTGGAAATCATCGCCCGACACGACGCCCAGGATGCGGTGGCGCGTGGTCTGGGCCTTCGGGGTGATGATCGACAGCCGCTCGCCGACCAGGGCGTTCATGAGCGTCGACTTGCCCACGTTGGGGTTGCCGATGATGTTTACGAATCCCGATTTGTGCATGCTCTTTTTCGGTTTTTGGCTTTCAAAGGTAGGAATTTCTCGCGATTTATCCTATCTTTGACCCGAAGAACCCCCAAACAATATTGCCTATGACGAGATAACGAACGTATCGCATCCGATTCTACATGAATTTTCCGAGTGCCGTCACCGCATGAAAAGCGCCGGCACGAACATATAAAAAGCGTTGATTTTACGTCTTGTCTCTGAAATCTCGACAGTTTCGCATGGCACAAGAAGTGAAGTTGATGCTCACGTGTATGCGTGGGCTTCACTTTCGTATTTGTGCCAAAGGTTGTCGAGAACCTCAGAGACAGATATAAAGTTTTGTCCCACGTTTTTTATGTGCCTTGGTTGAAAAAGGGACACGAAAAAATTCAGATTAAATGATGAAGAAAGTATTATTGATCTTTTTTTGTTTTGCGACGATGAACGTCTCGGCGCAATATTATGGTTATGACGGATACGGATATTATAATTATGGAGGTCCTGCTGCGGCATCTGCTGAAAGTCAGCTCAATGCAATGGCGATGCAACAACTGATGATGCAGCAGCAGATCATGCAACAACAAATGATGCAACAGCAGATGATGAGCAATATGCCTATTATGCCGCAATATCAACCTGATATAAGTTGGGGCAATGCTCCTTGTTATGTGCCGGATTGCAATCAGTCGTCCGAATCCGATTATGGTGATTCATCGCAACTATCTTCGGCGTCTCAATATGAAAGCCGCTATGGAGATAAGGATTGTTATTCCTGTCATGGATCGGGCGTATGTCCGACCTGTAACGGAAAAGGATGGTATCGATCCTCGTTTGGAGATAACTGTAAATGTCCGAATTGCGAATACGGTAAGCCCGGAGTATGCAACACTTGCCATGGCCGGGGAAAAGTATATGGCGTGAGATAAATTCGTATCGGGAAAAGTATCGTGTAAGTTTACGATATGCGGCACCCATGAACTTGATCGAAGATGAATGCATATGCTTGCACCTCGGATTGGATACGGACAGAAGTAGATCTATATGGAGTGTACCCGGATAACTATGAGTTTAAAGAGTACATGAAAACCGTTAAAAGGTTTTGTTATATGTATTGAAAAAGAGGCTGTCCGATAAATTTAGACAGCCTCTTTAATAATTTGAACGACTGATATTGGGGAGTTTACCTCCGCCGCATCATCCCGCCGGGCATCTTGGGCATTTTCATGTTGCCGCCCGCCACGGCCTTCATCATCTTGCGCGTGTCCTCGAACTGCTTCAGCAGCCGGTTCACGTCGGCCATCGTCGTACCCGAACCCTTGGCGATGCGCTCGCGACGGCGGGCGTTGATGATCTCGGGGTGCTCGCGTTCGGCCGGCGTCATCGACCCGATGATCGCCTCGGTCTGCTTGAACACGTCGTCCGGAATGTCCACGTTCTTGAGCATCTTGCCCATGCCGGGGATCATCCCCGCCAGGTCCTTCAGGTTGCCCATCTTCTTGATCTGCTGGATCTGGCCGATGAAATCGTTGAAATCGAACTGGTTCTTCACCAGTTTCTTCTTCAGCCGGCGCGCCTCCTCCTCGTCGAACTGCTCCTGGGCGCGCTCCACGAGCGACACCACGTCGCCCATGCCCAGAATGCGGTCGGCCATACGTTCGGGGTGGAACACCTGCAGGGCATCCATCTTCTCGCCGCTCGAGATGAACTTGAGCGGTTTGTTCACCACCGATCGGATC
>CAOJSG010000026.1 GCA_948442615.1 uncultured Alistipes sp. | reverse complement strand
ACTCGTACGCTAAGCGTCTTTCCGCCCGTGAGGCGGCCGCTGCTCCGCATACTGTAGCCGCGGACGCTTTTTCGTTTTTCGCTGCTGCCGTCGCCTATCCATCTGCTGTCGCCCGCCCAAATTGTTGCCGCCCGCAACCCGTTGTCAGTTGTTTGTCGTCTGTCGTCCGCCGTCCGTTGCTCGCTGTCTGCCGCCCGCGAACCGCCGCCCGCCGCATGCGTGCCGAGAACCCGGGCGGGACGGGCCGCATCGGTCCCGGCCGATCGCTTCTGCGGAAGTCCGCGGACGACAAACTGTGCCAAAACGGCCGGAAAGTGTGCTGGCGATACTTTTCTTGCACGTTTCCGTACATGCAGCTTCGGCCGGATTTCGTACTTTTGTTCGAAAACCAAACTCACTTACGATAGACTTTATGAAACTTTCTTCCTTTCTCGCCGTCGTATTGTCGCTGTCGGCGGCGGCAGCTTCGGCCCGAACAGCCGGGGAGGAGCGGCCCTCCGTGGCTCCCAAGACCTACAAGGCCTACCTGGTGTGCGATGCGCACCTCGACACGCAGTGGAACTGGGACGTGCAGACCACCATCCGCGAGTACATCCCCCGCACGCTCTTCCAGAATCTCTACCTCATGGAGCGGTTCCCCGACTACCGCTTCAGCTTCGAAGGCGCCGTGAAGTACAAATGGATGAAGGAGTACTATCCCCTGCAGTACGAACGGATGAAGCGGTACATCGCCAGCGGCCAGTGGCATATCGCGGGCGCTTCGTGGGATGCCAACGACCCGAACATGCCCTCGGCCGAGTCGTTCATCCGCAACATCCTGCTCGGACAGGAGTTCTACAAGCGCGAGTTCGGCGTGCGTTCGACCGACATCTTCCTGCCCGACTGCTTCGGCTTCGGCTATACGCTGCCGACGCTGGCCGCGCACTGCGGGCTGATCGGCTTCTCGACGCAGAAGCTCAGCTGGCGCGGCCGCGACTTCTACGACGCACCCTATCACCGGAAGAATCCCTTCTCGTGGGGCGTGTGGTACGGCATCGACGGCAGCTCGCTGCTGGCGGCCTTCGATACGGGCGGCTACAGCGACGAACTGCCCGAAAACGTGCAATATAACGCGCGTCTGATGGAGCGTGCGGCCAACGGTTTCGACAACACCTGCTTCCGCTACTATTCGGGCGGCGGCTACCACGTGGGCGACATGGGCAACAGCGGCACGGTCGCCACCTGCCGCCGGCTGACCGAGGCGCTCAACGATCCGGAGGCGCCGATCGAGGTGGTCAGCGCCACGAGCGACGACCTGTTCCTCGCCTATCTCGACCGTAAGGACGAGCTGCCCTCGTACGACGGCGAGCTGCTCATGGATGTGCACGCCACGGGGTGCTATACCTCGCAGACGGCGATGAAGTACTACAATCGCCGCAACGAAGAGCTGGCCGGTGCGGCCGAGCGGGCCTCCGTCGCAGCCGACTGGCTCGGCGCGCTGCCCTACGACGGCGCCAAACTCAACGAGATCTGGCAGCGTTTCATCTGGCACCAGTTCCACGACGACCTGACCGGCACGAGCATTCCCGAGGCCTATACCTGGTCGTGGAACGACGAGCTGATCGCTCTGTCGCAGTCGGCCGACGTGATGTCGACGGCGGTGGGCGCGTTGAGCGGGTCGCTCGACACGCGTGCGAAGGGCACGCCCGTGGTGGTCTACAATCCGATCGCCTACGGCGGCCGGACGGTCGTCGAGGCCGAGGTGCCGCTCGCTGCGGCGGCGAAGGGGGCGGTGGCCTGCGGGCCCGACGGACGGCGTACGCCCGTGCAGATCCTGAGCCGCGACGGCGACCGGGCGCAGATCGCCTTCGTGGCCGAGGTCGCTTCGGTGGGTTATGCCGTCTACGACGTGCGTCCGGCCGGAGCGTCGGCGTCGTCGGCGCTGCGGGTGACGGACCGCACGCTCGAAAACCGCATCTACCGTCTGCGGCTCGATGAGGCCGGCGACATCGTGTCGCTGGTCGACAAGCGCGTGGGGCGCGAACTGGTCGCCGACGGCGCAGCGTTCCGCCTGGCGCTCATCGAGGGCAACCCGTCGAACAACTGGCCCGCATGGGAGATCCTCAAGCAGACGTTGGACAAGCCGGGCCGTGCGATCGGCGAGAACGTGCGGATCTCGATCGCCGAGCGGGGTCCCGTGCGCGCGTCGCTCCGGGTGGAGCGGAGCTGCGGCGATTCGAAGTTCGTGCAGTACGTGTCGCTGACCGACGGCGCCGACGAAGAGCGCATCGATGTGCGCAATGCGATCGACTGGAACACCCGCGATGCGCTGCTCAAGGCCGAGTTCCCCGCCTCGGTGCGCAATGCGCAGGCGGTCTACGACCTGGGCTGCGCCCGCCTGGCCCGCGGCAACAACACCGATACGGCCTACGAGGTGCCGGGCCACAAGTGGGCGTCGCTGACCGATGCCGACGGCTCCTATACGCTCTCGATTCTCAACGACTGCAAGTACGGCTGGGACAAGCCGGCGGACAATACGCTGCGTCTGACGCTGATCCACACCCCCTCGACCGAACGCAACTACACGCACCAGCGCGACCTCGATCTGGGCGTGAACCGTTTCACCTATTCGATCGTGGGCCGGCCGGGCTCCGACCTTTCCGGGACCGTGGCGGCGGCCGAAAGGCTCAACCAGCCCTGCGTGGCCTACGTCGCTCCGCGGCATGCGGGTGCGCTGGGCCGCAGCTTCTCGATGCTCGGCGTCTCTACGCCGCAGCTGGGCGTGCGGGCGCTGAAGAAGGCCGAGGACGGCGACGGATACATCGTCCGCTGTTACGAGCTGGAGGGGCGCGACGTGGCGGATGCCCGGATCGTCTTCCCGGCGCCGATCCTTTCGGCCGAGGAGTGCAACGGCATCGAAGAGCGGCTGGGCGATGCCCGGTTCGAGGGCCGCTCGCTGATCGTCGCGGCCGGGAAGTTCGCCCCCAAGACCTACCGCGTGCGGCTGGCCGAACCCGAAAAGAAGGCCGCTCCGGCGGTGACCGCCCGGCCGGTGGCGCTGCCCTACGACACGACGGCCTTCACCACCGACGAGTTCTTCACCTACTACCGCTTCGACCACGAGCGCGGCACCTATGCGGCCGAGCTGATTCCCGACACCGTGCGCTGCAACGGCATTCCGTTCGTCATGGGCGAGGAGAACGCCGACGATGCGGTGCGGTGCGCCGGACAGACCGTCGAACTGCCCCGCGACCGGGCCTACACGAAGGCGTACATGCTCGTGGCTGCCTGCGACAAGGAGTGCGAGGCGCTCTTCCGGGCGGGGGATTCGGAGCAGGAGCTCGCCATTCCGCTTTGGAAAGGCTTCTACGGCCAGTGGGGCTGGCGCGGCCACAGCGAGCCGTTCATGAAGAACGCGACGATCGCCCATGTGGGTACGCACCGCCATCGCGGCGACGTCTGCAACCTGATCTACGACTTCTCCTATATGTATATGGTGTCGCTGGACCTGCCCGAAGGCGCTGCGACGCTCACGCTGCCCGACAACCGCAACGTGGCGGTCTTCGCCGTGACGGTGGCGGAGAATCCGATCGACGACGTGGAGTTGGCGAGCCGGCTCTTCATCCGGCCCGACGAGAAGTTCTGATCTGCGCCTGCCGGGCCGGAGCGCCCCCGATTCGTACGCTCCGGCCGCGGCAGGGAACGCCTGGCGTGCGTTCCGCTCCGGCCGGACCCCGATGACGGACAGGCCGGGCCGTCCGCGCGGGCGATTCGGAGTCCGGCTGCGAGCCGGTAAAAACGGAGAAGCCGACCTCGAAGGTCGGCTTCCCCGTTTCGTGTCCTGTGTTTGTGGGGCCTTCTTGCCGGGGTGGATGCTCCCGATGCCCCGTTTCCGTCTGCCGCCGCCGGCACGGCATTCCCGAGCCCGCGGTTCCTCCTGCGCCCGCATGCACTGCGGCTCGGATCGGTCAGGTCGGGCGAACCGCCGATGCCGTCTGCCTGCCGCAGCCTATGCCGTTTCGTCCGGCTGCGGCCGTCGGTCGGGCTGTTCCGTCTCCTGCGGCGGCGTGTCGTCGCAGGCCGCATCCTCTTCGCTCTCGCCGTCCACGGCCTCGTGCAGCTGCGAGAGTTTCTGCTTGCGGTAGATCTTGGGCGTGCAGCCGTATCTGGCGGCGAAGCATTTGAAGAAGGTGCCCCGGTTCACGAATCCCGCCTTGTAGATGATCTCGTCGATCGACAGTTTGGTGGTCGTGAGCAGCTGTTCGGCCTTCGCAAGGCGGTACTCCTTGATGATGTGCGACGGCGTCTGGTTGAGGATCCCCTCCAGTCGCCGGTAGAGGTTGCGGATGCTCACGCCCATCTGGTCGGCGATGAAGCGGGTCGAGATATCGGTGTTCGAGATGTTGTCGTTGATGATCTTCAGCATGCGGTCGATGAACTCCTTGTCGTCCTGGTGGAGCATCTTGCCGCCGGAGAGTTCGAACGCGCTGATCGACGACTTGTAGTAGTCCTTGAGCGAGCGGTTGCGCCGGAGCAGCTGTTCGGCCACCGCCTTCAGGTATTCGATGTTGAACGGCAGCGTGAGACAGACGTCGGCCCCCGACTCGACGCCCTGGATGCGTTCGTCGACCTGCTGGGCCGTGGAGAGCAGGATGACGGGGATGTGCGAGGTGAGCTTGCTCTGCTTGACGGAGCGGATCATGGCCAGACACTCGGCCTGCCGGGTCAGCGAGCCGCAGATGACGATGTCGGGGTGCATCTGTTTGAGCAGCTCGGTCATGGCCGCCGCGTCGTCGGGCATCTTGATGTTGTATTCGGGGGCGAAGAGGTCGGCCACGAAGTTCATGATCTCGGGGTTGTCGTTCATGATGAACATCGTCTGCCGGTGTTTGTCGAATTCGTATTCGCGGCGGGGCTCTTCGCGGGCGGGCTGCTGGTAGTTGGTCGGGGCCTCGACGGGCAGGATGGGTTCCTCGGCGGCTGCGGGTTGCTCCGTGAGGTTCAGCTTCGGCAGCCGCACGGTGAAGGTCGTCAGCGCATTGGGCGTGCTCTCGACCGTGATGTCGCCGCCCATGCGCAGTGCGATGCTGTGGCAGATGGCCAGCCGCAGGTCGCCCTGGAACGACAGACCCTTTTCGCTCTTGCGTTCGAAATAGTCCAGCACGCGGTAGCGGTCGAAGATGGCCGCGATGTCGTCGAGGTCCACGCCCACGCTGTTGTTGGCGACCGCGATGAGCAGCTCTCCGTTTTCGCTGCGGATCGTCAGCCGCACGGTTCCGTTGAAGGGCGTGTGCTTGAATGCGTTGGCCAGCAGCGTGTTCAAGATGGTGCTCAGCCCCTCGCGGTCGGTCGACCAGACCAGGTGCGGCTCGATGTCGAAGGCGCAGGCGATGCTGTTGTGGGCCGCATAGTCGGTGAAGGTCTCTGCGATGCTTCCGCCCAGCTCGGCGACGGGCACCAGTTCGATGTTGTCGTTGCGGTCGATGTCGTTGATTCCGCGGAATTCGCGGAGCATGCGGATCAGGTCGTGGAGCTTCACGGTGTTCTGCCGGATGGTCTCGGCGTGGCGGCGGATGGGGTCGTCGTGCCCGGTCCGGCCGATGATCTGCTGGCAGGGGCCCGAGATCATGGTCAGCGGCACGGTCAGCTCCTGGGTGATGTTGGCGAAGAAGCGCATCTTCGATTCGTAGACCTCCTCCTTGCGGCGCAGTTCGAGCTGGCGGTGTCGTACGGCCCTGCGCTGGCGGTAGCGCTGCACGAAGTAGCGGAACGCGAGCCATGTGCCGCCCAGCAGCAGCAGCGCGTAGACGATGCGGGCGACGGTTGTGGCGTACCAGGGCGGGCGGATGCGGATGGGCAGTCCGTAGACGGGGCTCTCTTCGCCGGTCATGTTGTTGCGGTAGCGGACGTGCAGCGTATAGCGGCCCGCGGGCAGCTCGTTGAAGACGAGCAGGCCCGTGCCGGCGACCCATTGTTCGTCGAATCCCTCGATCCGGCTGTAATAGGTGTAGTTGCTGCCGTCGATGTAGTCGGGCGCCGAGGCCTTGAGCGAGAAGAGCCGCTGTCCGTGGCGCAGCGTGAGGATCCCCTCGGGCGAGAGCAGCTGGCCGAGGTGGAAGATCTCGTCGTTGATGCGGATGTCGTGGAAATGCACGGGCGGCGTGTAGGTCGTCTTCCGTTCGGGCCGTTGTTCGATGACCACGAATCCGTCGATGCCGCCGAAGTAGAGCGCGCCCGTCTCGGGATCGCTGAAGAAGGCGCCGTCGCTGTATTCGATGGTGTTCAGCCCGTAGGAGTAGCCGTAGGTGACGACGTTGCCCGTGCGGGGCGAGTAGGAGACGATGCCGCGGTTGGTGCTCAGCCAGAGGTTCCGGCGGTCGTCCTCGAGGATGGCGTGCACGGTGTTGCGGGTGGCGTAGACCGCCGAATCGCAGCCCTGGGGCAGCAGTCCGCCGCTGGTGCCGAACCAGACGCTGCCGTCGGGGCTGCAATGCACGGCGAAGATGTCGTTGGCGACGGCGCTGCGGCCGCGGTCGAACTTGAACGTTTCGCTGCGGCCCGTGCGCATGTCGTACCGCACGGCGCCGCCGCCGCGGTTGCCGAACCATATCGTCGAGTCGTTCTGCGGACAGAGCGAGAAGAAGAAGTTCTTGATCTCGAACTCGTCGCCGAAGCGGAGCCGTTCGATCTTCCGGATTTCGGGCCGGTCGTCCGTCCCGCCGATTTCGATGCGGTAGACGCCGCACCCCACGGTCGCGGCCCAGAGCGTCGAGGGGTCGCTTTCGTAGAGTGCGTGGATGTATTTCAGCGCGCCGCTGTGCGGTGCGGGGAGCCTGCGGATGGCCCGGTCGCGGAAGGAGTAGTAGTTCAGCCCTTCGCCGTCGGTCCCGATCCACAGCAGGTTGCGGCCGCTGCCGGCGAAGGCGTAGACCGAATTGTCCAGCAGGGCGCTGTTGGCGGCGGTGAAATGTTCGGTATTGCCGAGGCCGAACTGCTTCGCCGTCCGGAAGTCGCGGATGCGCACGATGCCCTCGCCCTTGGTTCCGATCCACAGCGCCCCCGACGCGTCGATCCGCAGCGCGCGTACGGGTTTCGAGAGGCCGTACGGCAGGTTGTTGTACGTGATCGAGCGGAACGCCACGTCGTTGTGCGTCTGTTGGTACAGACCCTGGCCGTCGGTGCCGATCCACACGATCTCCTGGCGGGCGTCCTTGAGCAGCGTGAAGACGCCGCATGGGATATTGATCGGTTCGGGGATGTATTTTTCCCGGTTCGCCGGGGCGAGCCGCAGCCGGACGGCGCCGTCGGTATAGAAGGAGATCAGGTAGTCGTCGCCGTCGCGGATGATTTTCGAGATGTTGCCCCGTCCGGCCAGTTCGCGGCTCAGCTCCCTGATGTAGACGAGGCGTTTGTTGGCGGTGTCCGCTTCGTAGAGGGTCTGTTTCGCATCGATCAGATAGAGCCGCTCGCCCTCGGCGAAGGCATATTCGAAGGCGGCCCCGTGTTCGATGACGGTGCCGATGCCGAACTCCGGCCGGCCGCTGCGGTTGAATGCGACCGGGATGCAGCGCAGCGCGTCGGGCGTGCATATCCACAGATGCTGTTCGTCGAGCAGCATGGCCAGCGTTCGGTCGTAAGCGGCTTCGTAGGGAAATTCGATGGGGCGGAACTGCCGCGTTCCGGCGTCGTAGCCGAAGAAACTGTTGTCCTGCGTGAGCACCAGGATCTGGTCGCTGCGGCGGGTGACGATCTTGTACATGCCCTGGAACTGCGGATGGCGTTCGACGCGTTTGCTCTCCGGGTCGAACAGGTCGAGTCCGTAGTTGGTGCGGATCCAGAAGAGCGAGTCGCGCGTCACGGCGATCTCCTCGATGAGGTTGCCCGACAGCCCGTCGCGTTTCTGCCATGCTGCGGGAAAGAGCTGCATGCGTTCGCCGTCCCACATGTTCAGGCCGTCGCAGGTTCCCACCCACAGATAGCCGAATTTGTCCTGCCCGAGCGACAGGACGGCGTTGTTCGAGATGCCTTCGCGGCTGGAGATCTGTCGCAGGTTGCTGGCCTGGAGCGTCCCGGCGAGCAGGACGGACAGCAGCGTGATGCGGAAATGCGGTTTCATAGGTTCGGCTGGGTCGGTCTTTTTCGTTTCCGCAGCGGCGGTCGGCTCCGTGCGCCGTGTCGTCGGCCGGCTGCGCCGCGCTTGCGGGTCGGTTGTCGCTCCGGTTCCGGCGATCTGCGGCGCAGGCCCGCGGGGGCGCCGGAGTTCGAATCGGCCGGAGCGGAACGGCAGGTATGGTTTTCTGCAATATTAGGAAAAAATCTGTACATTTCCTAATCGTCGCCTGCGCAAAATCATACTTTCCCGCTTCGCGGGATCTCTCCGATCCGTTTCCCGCACCGGCAGACGGGCGAAATCTCTCGAATGATGCCGCTTTTTTGCCGGTTGGCACGGAACCATACTATTTGTACAGATTAACGGACTGCCGGAGGCGTTTTGCCTGTTAATTTTGTTTTCCGAAAAAACAAATCTTCCGATCGTAATGAAAAAGATAGTTCTGTTCATCGTGCTTTCGGCCCTCTTCGCGGGCGCGCGAGCCGGCGAACCCCGCGACTGGGCGCAGTACGGACGCTACGCCGCGCAGAACGCCGCCGTCGAAAGTCCGGTCGAGGCCGTGTTCATGGGCAATTCGATCACCGATAACTGGGCGGCGCACGATCCCGAGTTCTTCGTCCGCAACGGTTTCGTCGGCCGGGGCATCAGCGGACAGACTTCGATCGAAATGCTGGCCCGGTTCCGCCGGGACGTGATCGATCTGCATCCGAAGGCGGTGGTGATCCTGGCCGGGATCAACGACATCGCGCAGAACCTTGGTCCGATCGCGCTGGAAAACACCTTCGGAAACATCGAGTCGATGTGCGAACTGGCCCGATGCCACGGAATCCGCGTGGTGCTCTGCTCGGTGCTGCCGTGCGACCGCCTCTCCTGGCGCCCCGACATCGCCCCGGCGGCGGAGGTGGTGCGGCTCAACGACATGCTGAAGCGCTATGCCGAGCGGAACCGGATCGTCTTCGTGGACTACCACGCCGCTTTCGACAACGGAAAGGGCGGCCTCGACGCCCGGTTCTCGCACGACGGATGCCACCCGACCTTCTACGGCTACACGCTCATGGAGCCGCTCGTGACGGAGGGGATCAACAAGGCGCTGCGCACCCGGAAGAGGCGCTACGTCACGCCCGTTCCGCAGGAGTGATCCGCGGCGCTTCCGCCGGGCGTCGGACGATTCCGCCTCCGGGGCCTCCGCATGCGTGCGGATTAAGAGAAATGTTTAATTCAGACCTAAAAACGAACCCAATGAAGAAAACGATGTGGTTGCCGCTCCTCGCAGCGGCCCTGACGACGACGGCCTGCGACGGCGATGCCGCGCGCCGCTCCCGCGACGTGGAGCGCGCGAAGAGCACGATGGATGCCGTGTATGCGCACTACGGGATCGAGGACTGCCCGTTGCTGCGCGAGAACCATCCCTTCAACGACCGGTACCGCGCCGGCTACCTCGCCTCCGAGGAGCAGGCGCAGCCCAATCCCTACTCCTATCTGTGGCCCTTCTCCGGCTCGCTTTCCGCGGCGAATGCGATTCTGGAGTCCGATCCCGCCTATCGGGACGTGATCGACGGGCGGGTGCTGCCCGGTCTGGCCGAATACGCCGATACGCTGCGCGAGCCCGCGGCCTATGCCTCGTACGTCCGCACGGCGGCTCCGTCGGACCGTTTCTACGACGACAACGTCTGGCTGGGCATCGACTTCTGCGACATCTATGCCGCGACGGGCGACGCACGCTATCTGGACGAGGCCGCGAAGATCTGGAAATTCATCGAGAGCGGCATGGACGACGTGCTGGGCGGCGGCATCTACTGGTGCGAGCAGAAGAAACACTCGAAAAACACCTGTTCGAACGCTCCGGGTGCGGTCTATGCGCTCAAGCTCTACGCCGCGACCGGCGACGCGCGCTACCTGGAGCAGGGTCGTGCGCTCTACGACTGGACCAAACGCACGCTCATGGACCCCGGCGACGGGCTCTATTTCGACAACATGGATCTCGAAGGGCGGATCGGCCGCGCCAAGTTCGCCTACAACAGCGGCCAGATGGTCCAGGCGGGCGCGCTGCTCTACCGCGCCACGGGCGACGAGGGCTACCTGGCCGACGCGCGGCGCACGGCGGATGCCTGCTACGCCTGCTTCTTCGAGGATTTCGCGCCCGAGGGGGCCGCTCCGTTCCGGATCCTGCGCAAGGGCAACGTCTGGTTCACGGCCGTGATGGTGCGCGGGCTGGCGGAGCTGTACGGGATAGACGCCGATCCGACCGCACTGGCCGATGTGCAGCGCAGCCTGGACTGGGCCTGGGACCATGCGCGCGATGAATACGGGCTCTTCGAGACCGATTTCACGGGCGCGGAGACGAATCGCGAGAAATGGCTGCTGACCCAGTGCGCCGTGGCGGAGATGTTCGCCCGGCTGGGCGCCCTGCACCTGCCCGAAACGGTCCGGAACGAATAATCGGTTGAAAACAGAACGGTCATGAAATCAGACATCCGACTTTTGGCGCTATCGCTCATCGGGTTGCTGGCGAGCGTGCGCATCGCGGCCCGCGACCTGCCGGTCCGGCAGTTTCCCCGGCCCGAAAAAGATCTTTACGGTGCGTTCCGCGATCCGGCCGGCCGTTACAGGCCCTTCGTCCGGTGGTGGTGGAACGGCAGCCGCGTCGAGGCCGGCGAGATCGTGCGCGAGCTCGACGTGCTGCATGCGGCGGGTATCGGCGGCGTCGAGATCAACACCATCGGCTTCCCCGACCGCACGGATACGCTGGGCCGCGCGGCGCTGCCGTGGCTGAGCGACGAGTGGATCCGCATGGTCCGCACGGCGGTCGACGCGTGCCGCGAACGCGGCATGACGTGCGACATCATCGTGGGATCGGGCTGGCCCTTCGGGGGCGAGTTCCTGACGCGCGACCAGCAGATCCGGCAGCTCTATCCCGTCACGGTGGAGGTGTCCGGCGGGCGCCCCTTCGCGATCCGCCGCGACGAACTGCTGGCGATGGCCGTGCCGCAGGTCATGCACCCCGATCCCGATCCGGGCAAGAGGCTGCGGTTCCTGCGGCTGATGCCCCGACGGGTCGACGCGTTTACGGAGGGGACGGTCTACGATGCGCTGGTCGACGACGAGACGATCGCGATCGACGTGCCGGCGGGGGAATACGTGCTCTACGCCTTCGTCGAGCTGACGGGCTACATGGATGTGCTCGAGGGCGCTCCGGGCGCCCGCGGCCCGGTGGTCAACCACCTCGACCGCAAGGCGGTAGCCGGCTATCTGGAGCGTTTCTCGGAGCGGATGCGGTTCCGCGACGGCGCCCTGAAAGGGGGCATCCGGGCGGCTTTCTGCGACAGCTTCGAGCTGGAGGGCGACAACTGGGATCCGCACATGCTCGCGGAGTTCGAACGCCGCTGCGGCTACTCGCTGAGCCCCTATCTGCCCTATGTGATCCGCCGCGTGGGGGTGATGGGCGAACCGGTCCGCGAGCCTTACGGGTCGGAGTTCTCCGACGCGGTGCGGCGGGAGGTGATCCATCGCGTGCGCAACGATTTCGAACGCGTGCAGACGGAGCTGTTCCAGGAGAACTTCATCGACGTGTACAACGCCTGGTGCCATCGCAACGGACTGCTGTCGCGCATCCAGGCCTACGGGCGGCAGCTGCATCCGGTGGAGTCGGCCATGCAGATCGACATTCCCGAAAGCGAGTCGTGGATTCACGATCATATAGGCCGCAGACTCGATTTTAATTCGTATCTTTGCGGACGGGGGTACAGCATGGTCAACAAGGCCGTGACGTCGGGCGCACTGCTCTCGGGCCGCAACTGCATCAGCTGCGAGGAGCAGACCAACGTGGGCAACATCTTCCAGACGACGCTCGAGGAGGTGAAGCTCACGGGCGACCGCAGCAACCTCTCGGGGGTGAGCCATTCGGTGCTGCACGGGTTCAACTACAGCCCGCAGGACGCGGATTTCCTCGGGTGGATCAAGTTCGGCACCTATTTCAGCGAGAACAACACCTGGTGGCCCTTCGTACGGCTGTGGACGGACTACAAGGCGCGCATCTCCGCCGTGTTGCAGAACAGCGTGCTGCAGGCCGATATCGCCGTGCTGCCGCCTTACGAGGACCTTTGGTCGCGCGAGGGGCAGCAGCGCGATCCCTATCCGGGCGTCACCTATCCCGACTACGCCAACGACCTGTGGGAGGCCGTGCACCAGAGCGGCAACGGGTGCGACTACGTGACCGAACGGGTGATCCGTCAGGCGCGCATGCGGAACGGGAGGATGCAGTTCGGCGCCCGGTCGTACGGGACGCTGCTGCTCATGGAGGTGGAGAGCCTCGATCCGGCCACGGCGCGCCAGCTGGCGCGGTTCGTCGCGGCGGGAGGCCGGGTGATCTGCCTGGGCCGGCGCCCGCGGATGAGCACGGGGTTGAAGGATGCCGCGGCGCGCGACGCCGAGGTGCGGCGGATCGTGGACGGACTGCTGCGGGACTATCCCGACCGCTTCGTCTGCGAGCCGGCTCCCGAAGGGCCGATGCTGGCGTGGTTCCTCGATCTGCAGCGCCGTTACGGGCTGACGCCCTACGTGCGGATCGCCGATCCCGATGCGTTCCTCATGGTCAACTGCTACCGATCGGCCGGCCGGGAGATTTACTTTCTGGTCAACTCTTCGATCGACCGGCGGCAGCGTACGTCCGTGACTTTCCCGGCGCATACGGCCGGGCGGCAGGCGTGGCTGTGGGACGCCGAGACGGGCGAACGCTATCGGCTCGAGCCGAAGGAGGGAACCCTCGACCTGGATTTGGGTCCGGCGGAGGCGAAGCTGATCGTCTTCGACGACGAGCGGGGCGGCGAGCCGCTGCCCGCATTGCCCGAGAAGGGCGAGCCGGTGCGGGTGCTCGACGGACGGTGGCACGTGAAGGCCGCACACCATGTGGATAAGACGGTCCGCGAGTTCGACATCGACCGCCTGACCGATTTCCACGAGCTGCCTTTCCCGTGGCTGAACAGTTTCGCGGGGACGCTCGAATATACGCAGACGGTGCGGGTGGACGATCCGTCGGCCGTGCGGCTGCTGGATGCCGGCCGGACCTACCACGGGGTCACCGAACTGCTGATCGACGGCCGTCCGGCGGGCGTGAAGTGGTACGGCGACCGGACGTTCGACGTGCGGGGGCTGTTCCGTGCGGGCGAGAACCGCGTGACGATCCGCGTCACCACGCTGCTGGGCGACTACGTGAAGTCGCGCACGGCGGACCTCCCCGCGGCGCAGCGCTGGGACTGGGCGCTGCGCACCAACCGCGAGCTGGGGCTGGCCGGACCGGTCGTGCTCTATTGATGATGGAACGAATACGATTTTTAACTTTTATATTACGATTTTTCAGATGAAAACTATCCCTTCGATCAAGCTGCTCTGTCTGGCTGCGGCTGCCGTTCTGACCGTGGAAAGCGTGTCGGCGGCCGATTCGGACGCGACGATGGACAAATCCCGCAAGACCCGCACCGAGAAGACCCGGAACCAGGAGGCCTACCGTCCGACCAACCGTCCGGCCGAGGCCGACCGGCTCTTCGTCTCGGAGGCCGTCGAGGCCGAGATCGCCCGCATCAAGTGCGTGCTGACCAACCGCAAGCTGGTGTGGATGTTCGAGAACTGCTTCCCCAACACGCTCGACACCACGGTGCGCTACCGCAAGGATGCCGACGGCAAGGACGATACGGTGGTCTACACGGGCGACATCCACGCCATGTGGCTCCGCGATTCGGGCGCACAGGTGTGGCCCTATCTGCTGCTGGCCGACAAGGACGAGCACCTGCGCGCCATGCTGGCCGGCGTGATCCGCCGCCAGTTCAAATGCATCGAGCTCGACCCCTATGCCAATGCCTTTCTCGATCCGTACGATCCGAATCCCGACCACCAGTGGATGAGCGACGGCACGACGATGCGCCCCGAGCTGCACGAGCGCAAGTGGGAGATCGACTCGCTCTGCTATCCGCTGCGTCTGGCCTACGAATACTGGCTGCTCACGGGCGATGCGTCGGTCTTCGACGAGCACTGGATGGCGGCCATCCGCAACATCGTGCGCACGTTCCGCGAGCAGCAGCGCAAGGACGGGGTGGGACCCTATGTCTTCACGCGCGTCACCGACCGGCAGCTCGACACCAAGTGCTGCAAGGGCTACGGCAATCCGGTGAACCCCGTGGGGCTGATCGTCTCGTCGTTCCGTCCGTCGGACGACGCCACGACCTTCGACTTCCTCGTGCCTTCGAACTTCTTCGCCGTGACGTCGCTGCGCAAGGCGGCCCGCATTCTGACCGAGGTCAACCGCGAGGAGGAGCTGGCGGCCGAGTGCCGCGCCCTGGCCGACGAGGTGGAGGCCGCGCTGAAGCAGTACGCCACCTTCGAGCACCCCGAGTTTGGTACGATCTACGCCTTCGAGGTGGACGGCTTCGGCAACAAGTACCTGATGGACGATTCGAACGCCCCGAGCCTGCTGTCGATGGCCTACCTGGGCGACGTGGACGCCGACGACCCGATCTACCGCAACACGCGGCGCTTCGTCTGGAGCGAGGCGAATCCCTACTTCTTCAAGGGTACGGCCGGCGAGGGCATCGGAGGTCCGCATATCGGCTACGACATGGCATGGCCCATGAGCATCATGATGAAGGCCTTCACGTCGCAGGACGATGCCGAGATCAAGGAGTGCGTCGAGATGCTGCTGACGACCGATGCCGACACGGGCTTCATGCACGAGTCGTTCAACGTGAACGATCCGACCGACTTCACGCGCGAGTGGTTCGCCTGGCAGAACACGCTCTTCGGCGAGCTGATTCTCAAGCTGGTCAACGACGGAAAGGTCGATCTGCTCAACTCGATCACCGTGGAGTGATCCGGCGCGACGTCCGACGTCCGACGCGGGATGCGGTTGTCGGGGCTTCGGGCCCGCGGGCCGCATCCCCCTTTTTCAGCCGCGGCACAGGACGCGGTCCCGATGAAAATATCCCCGGCAGGATTTCACTCCTGCCGGGGATTTTCATTAGTTTCCGTGCGGCTGCGACTGCGGACGCCCGCCGTCCGGGCTGCCGCCTGAATTGTTGTCCGTTTGCCGCTGTCCGGGCTGCCGCCTGTTTGCTGCTGTCCGCGACGGCGAATTCCGCCTGTTGTCCGTTGCCTGCTGCCTGCTGCCTGCTGCCTGCTGCCTGCTGCCTGCTGCCTGCTGCCCGCAGTCCGTAGCCCGCAGCCCGCAGCCGGCTGCCGGCGCGGTGCGTTCCGCATCTCCCGTCCGCCTTATCGGCGCCGCCGCCGGCCGGTCCGCATGTCGGAGCGGGGTGCGTCGTCGTGCCGCGGTGCGCCCGGGAGCAGCAGTTCGAAGTCGAGCTGCCGTTTGCGCAGGTCGGCGCGCTTCATGCGGATGCGTACGGCGTCGCCCAGCGTCAGACGGCGCCCCGTCGAGCGGCCCGCGATCTCGTAGCGCTGCTCGTCGAAGTAATAGAAGTCGTCGGCGATGTCGCGCAGGAACGACATCCCTTCGATATGGGTCTCGTCCAGCTCCACGTAGACGCCCCATTCGGTCAGTCCCGAGATGTGTCCGTCGAACTCTTCGCCCAGATGCTCCTGCATGAACTCCACCATCTTGTACTTGATCGATGCGCGTTCGGCCTCGGCCGCCACGACCTCGCGTTTCGAGGCGTGCTCGCAGAGGGCCTCCAGCTGCTTCTTGTCCGCCGACTTCTCTCCGGCCAGATAGCGGGCCAGCAGGCGGTGGACCATCATGTCGGGATAGCGGCGGATGGGCGACGTGAAGTGGGTGTAGTAGGGGAACGCCAGGCCGTAGTGGCCGATGTTGTCGGTCGTGTAGAAGGCTTTGGCCATCGACCGCACGGCCATCGTCGAGACGGCGTTCTCTTCGGTGGAGCCTTTGATCCGGGCGAAGAGCCTGTTCAGCTCCTTGGCCACGGCGCGCCCTTTCGAGGCCTTGAAGACGTGGCCGAAGCGCAGGATGAACTGCCGGAACCGGTCGAGCTTCTCCTCGCTCGGGGCGTCGTGCACGCGGTAGACCATCGTGCGGGGCATTTTGCGCCCCTTGACCAGGTGCCGGCCGCAGAACTCCGCCACGCGGCGGTTGGCCAGCAGCATGAACTCCTCGATCATCTGGTTCGACTCCTTCTGCTCCTTGAAATAGACGCCCAGCGGCTTGCCGTGTTCGTCGAGGCGGAAGCGGACCTCCTCGCGGTCGAACGAGATGGCGCCGTTCTTGAAACGCTCGCGGCGGAGCGCCTGGGCCAGGCGGTTGAGCGTCAGCACCTCCTCGGCGTAGTCGCCCCGGCCGGTCTCGATCACCTCCTGCGCCTCGGCGTAGGTGAAGCGGCGGTCGGAGT
Source organism: uncultured Alistipes sp. (assembly GCA_948442615.1). GTDB lineage: Bacteria > Bacteroidota > Bacteroidia > Bacteroidales > Rikenellaceae > Alistipes. The sequence continues at coordinate 11,017 of CAOJSG010000026.1, read as the reverse complement.
GGATCACCGTGCGGCCGAACCATTCGTCCAGCAGCTGCAGGTTCTCGTCGAGCGTGAAGACCGCCGAGAAGCAGAGGCTCGCCTCGTGGGGCCTGAGCGAACAGAGCTCGTTCGACAGCCGTTCGGGCAGCATCGGCACCGTGCGGTCGACCAGATAGACCGACGTACCGCGTTCGACGGCCTCGTCGTCGATGGGCGAGTGGGGCCGGACGTAGTGCGTCACGTCGGCGATGTGCACGCCGATCTCCCACACGCCGTCGCGGACCTTGCGCACCGACAGGGCGTCGTCGAAATCCTTCGCGTCGGCCGGGTCCACGGTGAAGGTCGTGACCTGGCGGAAGTCGCGCCGGCGGTCGATCTCCTGCTGCGTGATGCGGCCGTCGATGTCCCGGGCGGCCCGTTCGATTTCGGGGTCGAAGCGGTAGGGCAGCTCGTATTCGGCCAGGATGGCGTGCATCTCCGTGTCGTTGTCGCCGGCCATGCCCAGCACCTCGACCAGCTCGCCCACGGGGCTTTTCGTCCCTTCGGGCCACTCGGCGATGCGGATGACCACCTTCTCGCCGTCGCGCACGTCGGGGTAGCGCTTCTTGGGCAGGAAGACGTCCATCGGCATCCGCCGCGAATCGGTCTTCACGAAGATCTGGTGCGCGCCCACCTCGGCCGTGCCCACGTAGGGCTTGCGCGACCGTTCGACGATGCGCACGATCTCGCCCTCGGGCGATCCGGTGCGTGAGCGGTGGGTGACGACCGCCTCGACGCGGTCGCCGTCCAGGGCGTTGGCCGTGCAGCGCTGGTTGATGAAGATGTCTTCCGCTTCGCCTTCGACCTTCACGTACATCGAACCCGAGGAGGTCATTTCGGCCGTACCCTCCACGCGGGGCAGATGGCGGCTGCTGAGGCGGTATTTTTCGCGTGCGCACTCCTCGACGACCCCTTCGTCGAAGAGGCGGCCGAGGATCTCGAGCGTTTCGCGGCGCCCCGCCTTGTCGGCGCCTCCAGAGGCCGATGCCAGGTGCTTGAGCGAGAACTTGTTGTTCGGGAATTCGCGGAGCAGACCGACGATGGCCGCAGCGCGGTCGTGTCGTCCGGATGTTGATTTCTGATGATTTCGTTTCATTTCGTTTTCATGATTTTCAGAGCCAGACGCCGCATGAAGTCCGCTCCGGTTCGTAAGGCCCGCTCGTCGGGAGCGAACTGTGCCGTGTGCGTGCGGCCCGCCGCGGCGCCGACGCCCAGCCGGTAGAAGAGCGCGGGGTAGCGCGTGCAGTAGAAGCCGAAATCCTCGGCCGTGGTGCGCAGCGGGAGCATCTCGACGCGCAGCGAGGCGCTCTTGGCCTCGTCGACGGCCAGACGGGTCAGCCGCTCGTCGTTCACCACGCACGGGTAGCCCGCGTCGATGTCCACTTCGATCTGCACGCCGAGGCGCTTGCCGATGTCGGCCGCGATGTTGCCGATGCGGCGGCGGATGATCCCGCGTTCGCGCTCGTCGAAGGTACGGAGCGTCCCCTCCAGCCTCACCTCGTCGGGCACCACGTTGGTGGCACCTTCGGCCGTGACGCGGCCGATCGAGACCACGCACTCCTCGCCGTTGAGGCCGATGAGCCGCGTCACCAGCTCGGCCGCGGCCGCCACCGGGTCGCGGAGCTGGCTGCGCAGCGCCCCGTGGCCGCCGCGGCCCGCCGTGCGGAAGCGCAGCTCGTCGCTGGCGGCCATGTATTTGCCGGCCCGGAACCCGACGGTCCCGACCTCCAGCCCGGGTTCGACGTGTTCGCCGACGACGGCCCGGACGCGGTATTCCGCGAACGGATCCTCGGCCAGCACCTGCGACGCCCCTCCGGGGTTGCACTCCTCGCCGGGCTGGAACAGCCCGAAGAGCGTCCCTTCGAAGTCGGGCGCGGCGGCCAGCTCCTTCAGCACGTCGTAGAGCACGGCCGCGTGCATGTCGTGTCCGCAGGCGTGCATGACGCCTGCGCGCCGCGAGGCGTAGGGCAGGCCGGTCCGTTCGGCGATCGGCAGCGCGTCGATGTCGGCGCGCAGCACCACGGCGCGTTTCGGGTCGCCCCGGCCCTCGATCTTCGCCAGGACGCCGGTTCCCGCGATCCGCCGGTGGGCGATGCCGGCGCGGGTCAGCGCCTCCGAGATGAAGGCGGCGGTTTCGTGCTCGCGGAACGAGAGTTCGGGGTTCGCGTGCAGGTGGCGGCGGAATTCGACTGTATCCATATGTTTCGTAATGCCGGTATTTCTGTCCGGTCTCTTTTTTTCGTTCTGTTGCGTTCCGTCCGGCGTTTGCCGGGGCCGGGGCCTCGTTGCGCCGGCTCTCGCGGGGGCGTCAGAAGACCGCCCGCGCGATCCGGATGATGTTCTCGGCCTTGCCCATCGGGTAGTAGTGCAGCACGGGGACGCCCGCGGCGATCAGTTCGCGGCTCTGCGCGATGGCCCATTCGGTGCCGATCTGCCGCACGGCCGCCTTGTCCGCGGCGTGGGCCGTCACTTCGCGTACGAGCTCCTCCGGCATGCGGCAGCCGAAGGTCTCGGGCAGCAGCGTGAGGTGCCGCACCGTCGCCAGCGGCTTGATGCCCGGGATGATCGGCACCGTGATGCCCGCCGCGCGGCAGCGGTCGACGAACGCGAAGAAACGGGCGTTGTCGTAGAAGAGCTGCGTGACGACATATTCGGCGCCGGCGTCGATCTTCGCCTTCAGGGCCGCGAGGTCGGCCTCGGGCGAGGCGGCCTCGGCGTGGGTTTCGGGATAGCCCGCCACGCCGATCGAGAATTTCGAGTGGTGGCACTCCTCCGCCTCGCCGTCGACGAACTCGCCGCGGTTCATGGCCGCGATCTGGCGCACCAGATCCACCGCCCGGGCGTGTCCCTGCGGATGGGGCAGGAAGAAGCGTTCGTTCTGCGACTTGTCGCCGCGCAGGGCCAGCACGTTGTGCAGCCCCAGGAAGTCCATGTCGATCAGCGCGTCCTCGATGTCGTAGCGGGACAGCCCGCCGCAGATCAGGTGCGGCACCGTCTCCACGCCGTAGCGGTCGCGGATGGCGGCCGAGACGCCCACTGTTCCCGGGCGCCGGCGTACGGTGTGCCACTCCGTGCGGCCGTCGGGCAGCAGGCTCTGCTTGACCCCCTCGCGGTGGAACGTGACGTTGATGTAGGCCGGATCGAACTCCATCAGCGGGTCGATCGCGCCGAATACGGGGCCCAGCCCTTCGCCCTTGAGCGGGGGCAGCAGTTCGAACGCGAAGCGGGTTTTCCGCTCGGCGGCGTTGCGTATGAGTTCGGCGACGTTCATGATGCGGTGCGGTTGGGCCGGCCGGCTGCGGTTGCAGGGGTTGCTGCGGTGTCGGTTGCTGCTGCGGCTGTCGGCCGGCGGTTCGGTGTCGTTGGTTTCATAGGTTGTTCGGCAGAAGTTTGCGGATGCGGGCTTCGTCCGTGCCGCGGCGCCGGGCGTAGTCGCGCAGCTGCTCGTCGCCGATGCGGCCCACCGAGAAGTAGTCCGCGTCGGCGAACAGCAGTCCGCAGAGCGATTCGCCGGGATCGATCATGCAGTTGTCGGTCAGTTTCATTCCGGTGGTGACTCCGGCCGCCAGCAGGTCGAAGACCTCGCGCTTGAGCGAATGGTCGGGCGAGGCCGGGTAGCCGAAGGCCATCCTCCGGCCGCGGTATTCGCCCCGGACGATCCGCTGCGGATCCGTCATTGTGCCGGTTTCGTAGCCCCACATCTGGCGCCGCACGAAGGTGTGGACCGCTTCGGCGAAGGCTTCGGTCAGCCGGTCGGCCAGCAGCTTGGCCAGGATGGCCGAGTAGTCGTCGCCCTCGTCGCGGAATTTCGCGCACAGCTCCTTCAGCCCGATGCCGCCCGTCAGGGCGAAGGCGCCGATCCAGTCGCCCTCGGGCGCGATGAAGTCGGCCAGCGAGCGGTTCTCTTCGCCGCGGGTCTGGTTGCGGAGCATGGGGAGCGTCACGTCGCGCCCCTTGGTGTCGGTCACCACGATGTCGTCGCCGTCGGACCGGGCCGGGAAGATGCCCGCGACCCCCTGCAGCGTCAGCAGCCGCCCGTCGCGGATGCGGCCGAGCAGCGCCCGGGCGTCGTCGAGGAGCTTGCGCGCCTCGGCCCCCTTTTCGGGATGGTCGAGCAGCTCGGGGTAGCGCCCCTTGAGCCCCCAGGCCGGGAAGAAGAAGTTCCAGTCGATGAACGGCTCGGCGTCGGCGATGTCGAAGTCCGGGAAGACCATGCGCCCCGTGTGCAGCGGCCGTACGGCTTGCGCCGCGGGTTTGATGCGGCGTCCGCGGCGCGCCTCGTCGAGCGGGACCAGCTTCCGCTGCCGTTCTGCGCGCTGGTATTCGGCGCGGAGGGCCGCCTGCTCGGCCCGCACGCGGTCGATATAGCGGTCGCGCTCGGGGCCGCGCAGCTGCCCGAGGATGCGGATGTTCTGCCCGGCGTCCGTCGAATGGATCACGACGCCGCCGTAGAGCGGTGCGAGTTTCACGGCCGTGTGCACGGCCGAGGTGGTGGCGCCGCCGATGACCACCGGGATGCGCAGTCCGCGGCGCTCCAGCTCTTCGCACACGCGCGCCATCTCGTCGAGCGACGGGGTGATCAGTCCGCTCAGGCAGATGCAGTCGACCCGGCGGGCCTCCGCCTCGTCGGCGATGCGCTGCGACTCGACCATCACGCCGAGGTCGACGATCTCGTAGCCGTTGCAGGCCATCACCACCGAGACGATGTTCTTGCCGATGTCGTGCACGTCGCCCTTCACGGTGGCGATCAGCACGCGGCCCGCCTTGCCGGCGGCTGTCCGCGTCCCCTGTTCGATGTAGGGCGTGAGCGCCGCCACGGCCCGTTTCATCGTGCGGGCCGTCTTGACCACCTGCGGCAGGAACATCTTGCCTTCGCCGAAGAGCTGCCCCACCCGCTCCATGGCGGGCATCAGCAGCGTGTCGATCACCGCCAGCGGGTCGCCCAGCGTTTCGTAGGCCTCCGTCGCATCCTGTTCGATGCGCTCGTCGGCGCCCCGGAGCATGGCGTATTCGATCCGTTCGCGGAGCGTCGCGCCGTGCGGCGTTCCGTCGGGCTGCCGCTGCGCGGTTTCGCCGGAGGCCTTCACCCCCTGGGCGTACTCCGCCAGCCGCTCCGCGGCGTCCGTCCGCCGGCAGAGGATCGTATCCTCGACCCGTTCGAGCAGTTCGGGTTCGATCTGGTCGTAGACCTTCAGCATCTGGGGGTTGACGATCCCCATGTCCATGCCTGCGCCCACGGCGTGGTAGAGGAATGCCGCGTGCATCGCCTCGCGCACGGCGTTGTTGCCGCGGAAGGCGAACGAGAGGTTCGAGACGCCGCCCGAGACCTTCGCGTGGGGCAGATGCGTCCGGATCCAGCGCGTGGCGTCGATGAAGGCCTTGGCGTAGCCGTCGTGTTCGGCGATGCCCGTGGCGACGGCCAGAACGTTGGGGTCGAAGATGATCTCCTCGGGCGGGAACCCGTCTTCGGTCAGCAGCCGGTAGGCGCGTTCGGCCACTTCGATCTTGCGCTCGAAGGTGTCGGCCTGGCCGCGTTCGTCGAAGAGCATCACCACGACCGCCGCCCCGTAGCGGCGGATCGCGCGGGCGCGGCGCAGCAGTTCGGCCTCGCCCTCCTTGAGCGAAACGGAGTTGACGGCCGCCTTGCCCTGCACGCATTGCAGTCCGGCTTCGAGCACCTCCCATTTCGAGGAGTCGATCATCACCGGCACGCGGGCGATCTCGGGCTCCGAGGCCATCAGGTTCAGAAAGGTCCGCATCGCCTCGGGACCGTCGATCAGTCCGTCGTCCATGCAGACGTCGACGAGCTGCGCGCCGGCCTCGACCTGGGCGCGCGCCACCGCCAGGGCCTCTTCGTAGCGCCGTTCGCGGATGAGGCGGGCGAACCGGGCCGAACCGGCCACGTTGGTGCGTTCGCCCACATTGACGAAGTTGGCTTCGGGGACGATCCGCAGCGGCTCCAGCCCGCTCAGGACGGTGACGTGCCGCGGGGCGGGGAGCGGCCGCGGCGCATGGCCGCTCACGATCTTCGACAGTTCGAAGATGTGCGCCGGAGTGGTGCCGCAGCAGCCGCCGACGATGTTCACCAGCCCGCGCCGCATGTATTCGGCGACGTCTTCGGCGAACATCGCGGGCGTTTCGTCGTAGCCGCCCATGACGTTGGGCAGTCCGGCGTTGGGGTAGACCGCCACGCGGCACTGGGCCGTCGCGGCCAGCCGTTCGAGGTAGGGGAGCAGCTGTTTGGCGCCGAACGAGCAGTTGAGGCTCACGGCCAGCGGCCGGGCGTGGGCCACCGAGACGCAGAACGCCTCGACGGTCTGCCCCGAGAGGGTGCGGCCCGAGGGGGTCAGCGTCCCCGAGACGATCACGGGCAGGCGTCGGCCCAGCGTGTCGAAGAGCCGCTCGAGGGCGTGGATCGCCGCCTTGGCGTTGAGCGTGTCGAAGAAGGTCTCGAGCATCACCAGGTCGACGCCCCCTTCGATCAGGCCGCATGCCTGGTCGTAGTAGGCGGCCTCCAGCCGGGCGAAGTCCAGGTCGCGTTCGGCGGGCGCCTCGACCTTCGACGAGAGCGACAGCGTGTGGTTGGTCGGCCCCATCGAGCCCGCCACGAAGCGCGGACGCTGCGGATTGCGCAGCATCCAGGCGTCGGCGGCGGCGCGGGCCGTGCGGGCGGCGGCGCGGGCGATTTCGCGGGCGCGGGCCTCCAGCCCGTAGTCGGCCAGCGACACGGCGTTGGCGTTGAACGAGTCGGTGGTGACGATGTCCGCCCCGGCGGCGAGGTATTTTTCGTGGATCTCGCGGACGATGCCGGGCTGCGTCAGCGCCAGCAGGTCGTTGCACCCTTTGAGCTGCTGCGCGTGGTCGCGGAACAGCTCGCCGCGGTAGTCCGCCTCGGCGAGTCCGTAGCCCTGCACCATCGTGCCGAATCCGCCGTCCAGCAGCAGGATGCGGCGTTCGAGTTCTTCTTCGAGTATGTTTGCGTGTTTCATGCGTCTATCGTTCGGTTACGGCGATTTCGTACAGCTTCGGCCAGTTCTTGCCCGTGACGAATATGCGCCCCGTCGCCTCGTCGTAGGCGATGCCGTTCAGCACGTCGGTCTCGGGCGTGCGCTCTCCGTCGGGCAGCAGCCCCGTGAGGTCGACGATCCCCTCCGTCGCGCCCGTCGCGGGGTCGACGATCACGATCTGGTCGGCGGTGTAGACGTTCGCCCAGATCTTGCCGTCGATCCATTCCAGCTCGTTGAGCAGCCGCACCGGTTCGCCGGCCGCGGTCACCGCGATGCTCTTCTCGCGGCGGAATGTCGCGGGGTCGAGGATGCGGATGTGCTCCGTGCCGTCGGACATGTAGAGCTTGCGTCCGTCGGTGGTCAGCCCCCACCCTTCGCCCGGATAGGCGAACTCGCCGGTCTGTTCGCCGGTCGCGGCGTCGTAGACGCGGGCCTTGTTCGACTGCCAGGTGAGCTGGTAGACCTTGCCGTCGAGCAGCGCGATCCCTTCGCCGAACTCCGAGCGGGGCAGGCGCGCCACGACGTGCGGACGGCCGGTTTCGAGATCGAGCCGCTGGAGAACCGACTCTCCGTGCTGGCCCGTGCCCTCCCACAGGACGCCGTCGACGTAGGCCAGCCCCTGGGTGTAGCTGGTCGTCGCGTGCGGATAGACGTTCCGCACCGTATATCCGTAGCGTTTCGGCTCTGCGGGGCGGGGCGGGGTGCGGTGTGCGCGGCCGCCGTTTCCGCCGCAGGCGGCCGTCATGAGCACTGCGAGCAGTGCGGTGGCGAGTATCTTCATCTTTTCGCTGTGTTGTCGTTTGGCCGGGCGGAGGGGCGGCGTGCGCCGGATCCGCTCCGTCTTCGGCTGGATTCATTCGGACAAAGGTACGAAAAGTCGGGCGCAGAAGCAAGCCGCAGGCTCGATTATGCCGAGACAGCGTATTTTCGGCACAGCCGAAGATACGAATAAGCGGGCGCAGTGCCAAATCTGTTTGTGCATTGCCGGGCGGAGCGTTCCGGCGCAGCCGTGGATACGGCGGGTCGGACGCTGCGGCCGCTCCTTGATTTTTATTGGGCGAATGGCTTGGTTTGTCTGCGAAATTCACTATCTTTGCAACCCGATTGTGTCGAATAAAATCGAAAATAGCATAGACTCATTATGAACATCGTAAGAGAACAACGCGAGCAGAGCTGCTCGATCATCAAGGTCGTGGTCGACGAGAAGGACTACGGCGAAGCCGTGGAGAAGTCGCTGCGCGAGTATCGCCGCAAGGCCAATATCCCCGGATTCCGCCCCGGCATGGTGCCCATGGGCATCGTGAAGAAGATGTACGGCAAGGGCGTGCTGGCCGAGCAGTCGTACCGCACGGCGTCGAACGCCGTGTTCGAGTATCTCCAGAAAGAGAACATCGACTACCTGGGCGACGTGATTCCGTCGGAGGAGCAGGGCGATTTCGACTTCGAGAACGGCAAGGAGTTCGAGTTCGTCTTCGAAATCGGCGAGGCGCCCGCGATCGAGCTGGCGCTCTCGGAGAAGGACAAGCTGACCTACAGCCGCATCGCCGTCGACGCGAAGATGCACGCGGATTACCGCAGCAACTACCTGCGCCGCTTCGGCCGGCTGGTCGACGTGGAGCAGGTCGCCGAGGACGAGGCGCTGACCGTGACGCTCGATAACGGCGACATGCAGGTCGCCGACGCCTACGTGGGGCTGATCTCGATGACCGAGGAGGAGCGCAAACCCTTCGTCGGCAAGCGGGTCGGCGACAAGATGCAGGTCAATGTCAACGAGTTGTACAAGACCGCTTCACAGCGCGCAGCCATCCTCCAGGTCAAGGAGAACGAGCTGGAGGGCATCAATCCCGAGTTCTCGCTGGAGATCACCAAGATCCGCAAGTTCGCCGAGCCGGAGCTGAACGAGGAGTTCTTCAAGATGGCTTTCCCGGCCGGCAACGTGGCGTCGGAGGCCGAACTGGACGCTTTCGTCGACGCCGAGATCGGCAAGGAGCTGTCGCGCGAGAGCGACTACCTCTTCACGCTGCAGGTGCGCGACTACCTGGTGAAGAAGGCCGGTCTGAAGATGCCCGAGGCGTTCCTCAAGCGCTGGCTCTACACCATCAACGAGGGCAAGTTCACGATGGAGGAGATCGAGAAGGATTTCGACCAGTTCCTGAAGATGTTCACCTGGAACTATCTCCAGAAACACATCATCAAGCAGGAGAACATCTCCGTGAGCCGCGAGGAGGCCGAAGCGGAGGCCAAGGCGCTGGCGCAGGCACAGTTCGCGCAGTACGGCATGCCTTCGGCGCCGGACGACATGCTGGCCGGCTACGCCAAGCAGATCCTCGATAACAAGGAGCAGAGCCAGAAGATCTACGAGAAGCTTTTCGAGACGAAGGTGGTCGAGGCGGTCAAGGGCAAGATCAAGGTGTCGGAAAAGGCCGTTTCTGCCGACGAATTCGCCAAATTGGCTCGCGAACTTTAGCATTTGCTGAAAATATGCTATCTTTGAACTTTGCAGGCGTGATGTTTGCAAAGTTCTTTTTTTGAGGACGGGAGTCTCCCTCGCGGTGCGGCCGTCCGCATCGGAGGACCGCCGGTCCGGATTGTTTCGGGCGGTCTCGGCGGGCCGCCCCGTGCGGCGGCGGAATCCGCGGCGGACGCCGGAGCCGGGCTCCCGCGCAAGTCGGAACACAGATCACATAGAGTAATAGGTATGTCAGAATTCGAAAAATACGCGCGGCTGCATCGCGGCATCAGCTCGCTCAAGCTGCATGATTTCCAGTCGATCAGCGCTTCGTACGTCTCGCCGACGATCATCGAGGAGCGCCAGTTGAACGTCGCTACGATGGATGTCTTTTCGCGCCTGATGATGGACCGCATCATCTTCCTCGGCGCGCCCATCTACGACGATGCCGCCAACATCATCCAGGCCCAGCTGCTCTTCCTGGAGTCGGTGGATCCGGAGAAGGACATTCAGATCTACATCAATTCGCCCGGCGGTTCGGTTTCGGCCGGTCTGGGCATCTACGATACGATGCAGCTCGTCTCGTCGGACGTGGCGACCATCTGCACGGGGCTGGCCGCCTCGATGGGCGCGGTGCTCCTCACGGCCGGCGCCGCGGGCAAACGCTCGGCGCTCCCCCATTCGCGGGTGATGATCCACCAGCCGCTGGGCGGCGCGCAGGGGCAGGCCTCGGACATCGAGATCACGGCGCGCGAGATTCTGAAGACCCGCAAGGAGCTTTACGAGATCCTTTCGGCCCATTCGGGTGTGCCGATGAAGAAGATCGAGCGGGATGCCGACCGCGACTACTGGCTCTCGGCGGCCGAGGCCAAGGCCTACGGACTGATCGACGAGGTGCTGTCCAAACGGGATAAATAGCGAGAAATGTCACAGAACAGAAACAACCACAATATGCGCGGAAACGGCGGCGACTGCTGCTCGTTCTGCGGCGCCGCCCGCGCCGACGTCGAACTGATGTTCGCCGGGTCGAACGGTGCCAATATTTGCGACAAGTGCATCGAGAACGGATACCGGATCCTCTCCGACAACGGAATGACGGCCGAAGGCCGCCGCCGCGAGCAAGCTGCGCCCCTGACCCGGGAGGAGCTGCTCAAACCGGCCCAGATCAAGGATTTTCTCGATCAGTACGTCATCGGCCAGGATGCCGCCAAACGCTATCTTTCGGTGGCCGTCTACAACCATTACAAGCGGCTGCTGTGTCCGGCCGGCGCCGACGAGGTCGAGATCGACAAGTCGAATATCGTGCTGGTCGGCCCCACGGGCACGGGCAAGACGCTCATGGCCCGCACGATCGCGCGGCTGCTGAAGGTGCCGTTCACCATCGTCGACGCCACGGTGCTCACCGAGGCGGGCTATGTGGGCGAGGACGTGGAGAGCATCCTCTCGCGGCTGCTGCAGGTGGCCGACTACGACGTCGAACAGGCGCAGCGGGGCATCGTCTTCATCGACGAGATCGACAAGATCGCCCGCAAGGGCGACA
>CAOJSG010000025.1 GCA_948442615.1 uncultured Alistipes sp. | reverse complement strand
TTACCTATCTTTCTGTCGCTGCTCCTCTTTTATACATTTGGTTTTATCCCCCGTAATTAAAACCCATTTCGTCATGAAAAGAAACCTTCTTCTCGCCGCAGCGCTCGTCGCGCTCTGCGGCCCCGTCGCTGCCGCAACATGCGCCGCGACCGCTTCCGCCACCGCAATCAACGCAGCAGAGGCCGCCTTCAGCCAAACGGTGAGAGTATACAATAAAGACGGCAACAATTGGGGGTCGGGAACGGTTGTCTCCTCGGACAATGCCTGCAGTTCGTACACAATAGAATTTGGCGGAAGTACCTATCGAGTATCGAATTCGGACAGGCAGGGCTACATATATTTGTTTGTCGACAAGCCCGCCAACCCTATATATGTCACCATTAAAACAGCTGGGTGGGGCCTAATGCCCCCCCCCCCCACCGGGCAGTCTCCCGGGCCGACCCGGTTCGGCCCGGGAGACTCTTCCCGACGGATTCGGGGCACGATACGGCGACCGCCGCGCGAAAGCGCGTCTCCGCGATACTCCGGCAGCCCCCGGAAGCCCGACGTCAAGGCCTCCGGAGGCTGCGGTTCGCAAGCTACAGATCCCGCACGCAGCGGACCGAAACGCCGTTATTCGCCGATAGTTTCGCGATCGATCCCTTCACGCCGTTCTCGATCAGCAGATAACTCCGCAAGGATTCGTCGCTCTCCGAAACGCCCATCAGATAGCTCTTGGTCTCGGACCCGTACATACTGCGCACCGCATTCCAGAAACCGCAGCCCACGGGAAAATCGCCTTCCACGCTCGACGCCAGCAGCGAAGCCAGCTCCTCCTGGTCGGGAATATGCCATCCGTCGGGGCAGACGCCCCGCACGGGTCCGCCGGCCGATGCGGCCGCCGCGACCGTACGTCCCGTCGCCGTCGCATAATCGTACAGCAGACCGCACTGCCGGACATACTCCGCATCGCTGCACGCCTCGCCCGAACGCCCCGGATACCACACGCCGGAACCGAAAGCGGCCCCGTCCGGACAATAGCGCAGATTCTCCGCCATCCAAAGCCGGCCGTCGACCTCGACGGTCCGATAGGATTCGCCCGCATACTCCAGCAGGTCCGTCGGCTCGTCCGCACCGAGTTCGCCTCCCGGCTCCCAGTTGTCGATCTCGCCGCTCAGCGTCAGGTCCAGCTTCTCTTCGGTCAGCGTCATCGACAGCGTATACTGCTTGTTCGGCTCCAGCAGCACCTCGGCCAGGGTCTTCGAGCGGCTCTTGCCGTCGTCGGTCCGCACGGTGAAGGTCATCGAAGCCCGCTGCGGCACCAGAACCGCCTCGTAGGCGCTCCCGGCCTGCAGCTCGCACGCCGTAATCCGGACAGGCGTCCGATCGCTCGCGACCGTCGCCGCAGGTACGCTGAAATCGACCGAGGCCGTGGGGATCGTACCGTCGACCGTCACCTCGACGAGCTGCGTCTGCGTCTGATTGTTCACGGCGATCTGCACATCGGCCATCAGCGACCGGAACGTCATGGCGACAGCCGACTCGCTCGGCCGCACGCCGCTCTTCGAGGCGACCATCAGATTGGAAAGGGCGCAGCCCGACCGTTGATCCGCAGCCACGCTGAATTCCGAAGGCGTACCGGCCTCATCGTACGGATAATAGGCCGTCAGTTCGGCCTCCTCGCCCGATTCGCGGTACCAGTAGAATCCGGCCGACGTGAACAACGAACCGTCGTAGGTCATCATCCGATTCTCGGCATAAGTCCCCGAAGCACGCACGACCGTAAGACCGATCCGGTCGCCCGCATCGAAATGCAGACCCGTCACGCGCGTCACATTGGGCGCGATTCTCACGATCGGCACACCGCCCTCGTCGTCGGCGCATCCGACGCAACAACTGCCCGCCACAAGCAGTCCGAACAATAATTTCTTCATAGCACGATAAATTAGGTTAGCCGGATCATCCGACCCGTATAGAACAAATATAAACCTTTTTATTGCATAATCAAAGACTTCCGGACTTTTTTCCGTATCCGCGTCAATGCGCATCCGGCCCGGAACAGAAGAAACCTGAAAAAAACGGCACCGGCACGACTTCCGCTACCGAAAGGCGGATCCGGAACGCAATCGCATGTCCTGCGGCTGAGATGCCTCGGGAAGCGTCCGGCGAGCGCCCGGAAGCCGCCTTCCGCATCGTGACCCAAGCAGAAGCCCCCGCTTCCGGGTCCGATCCGCGCAGGTGAGGCACGCACGCCGAGCCAGTGTTGCCTGCACGGCACAAAGAGAAGGCAGCCGGTACGCAGCAAAAAAAGCGGACCGGCACATTAAATGTGCCGGTCCGCTCCGTATCGTTCCGAGAGCCGTCTCTATTCCGCCTTGACGCAACGGATCTGCATGCCGTTCGCACGATAGTGGGGTACTCCGGTCTGCACGCCGCTCGACGCCACGTCGCGCTTGTTGAAGAAGAAGTAGAATGCCGATGCCTTGTCGGCCTGCGTCCCCGTCGTCCAGTAGAGGCCCTCCCAAGGTTGCGCCTCCATCGCCGAATTGCGCACGGGCAGCGGATCATAGATATTCTGGACCCGACCCGTCAGATAGGTCCGGCGTCCAAGCCCCATCCACAGCGACGAAGCCGTCCCGTCGGTCAGTTCCCAGCCGTAGCGCTCGGCCAGCACATCCGCATCGCCCGATTTGTCGGCGATCGAGAGGTTCGCGAACCGGTCGGCCGACGGGACCTTCCAGCCGCGCGGGCAGGGATCGTTCACCGTCTTGCGGTCGCTCCATCGGTTCGCGTCGTGCGCCGCATAGAGCCAGTCGAACTCCGACTCCTCGGTTCCGAGGATGAAGCAGAGCGGATTGCGCAGCGCATACTCGGCGGTTCCCGTCTCGGCCGAAGACTTCGTCTCCGTGAGGTAAAGCCGGCTGCCGGCGGCATCGTACAGAACCGCATTCGTACCCTGGGCCGCATTGTAGGTGCTCGGCCCCGCGAACGGCTCCTTGCGGCCCCACTGATAATACATTCCGTAGGAGGAGAGAATCTCCGCCGCGGAGGCATTCGCATTGTTCAGCGCCCCCAGGTTGCGGTTCATCACCGTATAATCGCCGTAGACGGTCGCATCCTTTTCCGGATCGTAGGCCGTGACCCATACGTGCCAGCTCCATATCAGCTCGCCGGCCGCATCGTATGCGCCGAGCAGCGCATTGCCCTCCTTGAGCTCGCCGTCATCGTTGGCACCGACCAGGAACGAGATCTTCCCGTCGTGCAAGGCCACGTACTGCAACGGTTTCCCGGCCGTCTGCCAGATCAGCTTGACGCTGGCCGTGGGCAGCGTCTCCGAGGTCTCGCCCCGATGAAGGGCATCGATGCGATAATAGGTGTCCTTTTTCGAGAGCAGATAGCAGTTGGACGGCGCGGCCGACAGATCCACGGATTCGTACACGCCCACGGCCAGCGACGCCGACACGGCACCGCCGTCGGTCGTCGTACCCGACAGCACCACCGACCCCGACCGTTTCACGGTCTCGTCGATCCGGGCGGGCGCGGTCACCGTCAGCACGCCGGCTGCCAGATCGGCCTCGGCCTTCCAGCCCTCCGGGGTGGTCGAAACGGACAACGAGCGCACGTGCGACGTCGTGAAATTCACGGTGCGCGTGTCGCCCGGCTCATCGATCACCAAAAGATCGGTCGCGAGGTTCACCCGTCCCGTCACTTCGTCCTTTCCGCATGAGGCGAGTCCTGCCGTCATGGCGACCAGCACCAGGGCCAACCGCAAACTGTCGTACATCATCTTTTTCATATCGAAACATTCTCTTCTCGTTCAACCGTCCGCGGACCGGTGGCTTCGGCCGCACGCCGCGGATCAGACCCCGTCGCCGCTGCCGGGCCGCCGCCCACCGCACGCACAGGGGATTCTATCCGGCAAAGATACCAAAAATCGGCCTATTTTCCACGCCCGCTCCCGATTATTTCGTTTCGGGAATAATTATTGCCTCTCCGGTGAAACGGATTCAGAAAACAAATAGTATGTCGCAACTGAAAATAGAACCCGGGAGCCGCCCCGCCGAGGCGCAATTCGGCATCACGGTTTCCGAAGCAGGCCCCTATCTGGTCTACGGCCGGCCGCCGCTGGCCGAGCAGTTCATCATGCCCGATTCCGACGACGAAAGCTGGTACTTCCAGGAGGGCCGGCACTTCTCCGCGCAGGCCGAACCCACGGCGCTCTGCCGCTGCGGCCACTCGCGGCGGCAGCCCTACTGCGACGGCAGCCACCGCACGGCCGAATGGGATCCGACGCTCGGCTCGCCCGACGAACGGCTGCTCGAAAGGGCCGAGACCGTCGAGGGTCCCGCGCTCACGATGACCGACAATCCCCGGTATTGCGTCTTCGCACGCTTCTGCCATCCCCACGGCGATGCCTGGACCCTCACCGAACGCTCCGCCGATCCCGAAGCGCGCCGCCTCGCGATCCGCGAAGCCTCGATGTGTCCGAGCGGCCGGCTGACCGCCTGGGACAAACGCACGGGCCGGCCGTACGAATTCCGTTTCGCCCCGAGCCTGGGGCTGATCGAGGATCCGACGATCGGTGCGAGCAGCGGACTGTGGGTCCGGGGCGGCATTCCGGTGCGCCGCGAAGACGGCACCGTCTACGAGGTCCGCAACAGGGTAGTGCTCTGCCGCTGCGGCCGTTCGGAGAACAAGCCCTACTGCGACGGCACGCACGCAGCCGTCAAATGGCGCGACGGGCTGAGCGGCGAACCCGCTGGCGAAACCCTGCCCGAAGAGGTCTACTGACGCGCTCCGGACGGACGGAACGATCCGCTCCTTTCTCCATTCTCCGGCCCTTTCGGAATAATCGGGCGAACGCTTGCTTTTGCATCCGGGTTTTTCGTACCTTCGCCATATACGACACAACGGACGAATCGCATGGAACAGAAATTCTGCCAGAGCTGCGGCATGCCGCTCGCAACGGACAACTGCGGTACGAACGCCGACGGCAGCCGGAACGAAACGTACTGCGTATGGTGCTACAAAGAGGGACGATTCACCCAGGAGTTCACCATGAACCAGATGATCGAATTCTGCGTCCGCCTCACCGACCAGATCAACGAACAGACCGGCTGGAATCTGACACCCGAGGAGGCCCGGGCGCACATGCGCCGGCACTTTCCCCGGCTGGAGCGCTGGCAGCGCAAGGACGAACGGAGCCTGGCCGAAAAAGCGGCCGCGCTGCTCGCGCAGTGCGACACGGTGGTTCTGACCTCGGTCGACGCCGACGGTTTTCCCAGGCCCGTCCCGATGTCCAAGGGGCATACAGCGGGTTACGACGAGATCTGGACGGCCACCTCGGCGGATTCGGCGAAGGTCGCCGACTTCCGGCGCAATCCCCGGGCCGGAATCTGCTATGCGTCCTATGGCGACAGCGTCGCCCTGCGGGGACGGATCGAAATCGTCGACGACGAGGCGATTCGCCGCGCGATGTGGCAGAAGTGGTATATCGACCATTTTCCGGGCGGGCCGACGGATCCCGCATACGTGCTGCTCCGCTTCGTCGGCACGGAGGCGACATTCTGGATCGACCGGGAATTCGCGCACGAAAAGCTGGACCGGGAATGACTCCCGGCGGCATGCCGGACCGCCACGCCGACCGTGCCGCAAAGACCGTCGAAGCGAAGATCCGGACGCCGTCGTCCGTCCCGCAGCCCGGACGGACGGCCGCAGCGAAGCGGCCGCGTACCGGACAGCAGCCGGGAAGGGCGGTATTCGCGGTCCGGACGCGCAGACCGCACAGACAAGACAGCGGGGAACCGGCGAATGCCGGCTCCCCGCTGTCGCGAAGATACGTCCTTCGGACGTCATTTCTTATCCGTGCGCGAAATGCTCTCCCGCATGGCGGTATCGGCCATCACGTTCTTCATCTTGTAATAGTCCATGATCCCGAGATTGCCGTTGCGGAACGCCTCGGCCATCGCCAGCGGCACCTCCGCCTCAGCCAGGATCACCTTCGCACGCGCATCCTGCGCCTTGGCCTTGTTCTCCTGCTCCAGCGCCACGGCCATCGCACGGCGCTCCTCGGCCTTGGCCTGCGCGATGTTCTTGTCGGCCTGCGCCTGGTCCATCTGCAGCTGGGCGCCGATGTTCTTGCCCACGTCGATGTCGGCGATGTCGATCGACAGGATCTCGAAGGCCGTCCCCGCATCGAGCCCCTTTTCGAGCACCACGCGCGAGATCGAATCGGGATTCTCCAGCACGATCTTGTGCGAATCGGCCGAACCGATCGACGAAACGATGCCTTCACCCACGCGCGCCAGCACGGTCTCTTCGCCCGCGCCGCCGACCAGCTGCTTGATATTGGCCCGCACCGTCACGCGCGCCTTGGCGATGAGCTGGATGCCGTCCTTGGCCACGGCCGCCACCGGAGGCGTGTTGATGACCTTCGGGTTGACCGACATCTGCACCGCCTCGAACACGTCGCGGCCGGCCAGGTCGATCGCCGTGGCCATCTTGAAGTCCAGCAGGATGTTGGCCTTCTGCGCCGAGACGAGCGCATGCACCACGTTGGTCACGTTGCCGCCCGCCAGGTAGTGCGCCTCCAGCTCGTTGGGATCGAGATTCAGCCCGGCCTTCGTGCTTTCGATCATCGACGAGACGATCACCGAAGGCGGCACCTTGCGCCACCGCATCAGAATGAGCTGCAGCAGGCTCAGGCGCACGCCCGAAACCAGCGCCGAGAACCACAGCCCCACGGGGATGAAATAGAAGAGAAGCCACACGGCGAAGAGGCTCACGAAGACGATCAGCGCGATCATGCCGAATCGCGCATCCAAAACGGATTGCAAGCAGTACATCATACCTGTCCTATTTTTGAGATTGCTATTTTACGACTTTCACCACGACGTTCGAGTTCTCGAAATCGACCACCTCGACCATCGTCTTCGGGTCGACATACGCATCGAGCGATTTGGCCTCGACGATCTTCCCGTCGATGCAAACCTTGCCCATGGGGCTGAGCCGCGACAGCGTCACGCCGCGGTCGCCGATGCCGATATGCTGCTCGGCCGGAGTAGGGGTGCTGGACGACGTGATTTTCTGACGCAGGGAAAACCGCTGCCACGTCTTGGCGCGCAAGGAGAAGACGGTCCCCGCGACCGACAGCACCACGATCGCCGCGATGACCCCGATGCCCGTCGGCACTCCGTAATCATGAAATCCCAGATAGACCGCTGTCCCGTAGCATACCAACGACAGCAGCGCCCCGAACGAAAGGCCCGGCAGCAGCACGATTTCGGCCACCAGAAAAAGCAGGCCGAACAACACGAGCACCACGATATACAACATATCCATATCCACCTCTGTTTTCCGACCGGAACGCCCGGTCGTTTTCATCCCGACAATCCGCCCCGCGGGAGGGCGTCCTGCGCCCCGCATCCCCGCGACGGCGACCCGGTCGGCACGCACTCCGTCCGGCGCGTTTCATACGCCGGCCGTCGTTCCGGCTGTCGAAAGATACGTTATTTTTTCTATTCCGCAGCGACTTCCGCCACTTTTATTTCCAGTCCAGGCGCCGCATGCTCCGCAGCCGCGGCCACACGTTCGGCATCCTCCTTCAGTTCGAAAACCCCCACGACGAACAACTGCTGGCCTACGCGCGACAGCTCCCGGCCGTCGGCCGTCGACACGATCGCCTCCTTCACCTCCTCGGACAGCGGCTGTTCGCTGACGATCTCGACCCGGTAGGCGGCCTGCGCCCCGTCCTGCGGCTCACGCGACAGATTCCGGTAGACGCCGTCCTCCCATACGACCACCTCCGGGCGTAGGAACCCTTTGGCTTTCATCTGTTTCTGAGCCGCATCGGCCTCCTCGCGCGAGGCGAATCCGCCCGCGAAGTAGCGCCACTTGCCGTCCTCGTCGATCTCGTACGACAGCGGATAGGCCCCCTTGAACGTCGCAGCGGCCCGCTTGGTATTGAACGTCCCGAGCAGGATGCGGTACATCGTCCCGCGAGGGTAAACCCGGCATTCCGGAATGGGGTGCTGATAGGTGTACTTCGGCGTCGCGGAAAAGGCGATCGAGTCGTATTCGAGAAACAGCCGCTCCTCCACCCGCACCGCAGGCAACCGGAAATCGATGGCCGAGAGCTGCCCCGCGACACCCCGCAGCGAATCGCGGGCCGCATCGAGCCGCAGCACCTCCGCGACGGCCGTTTCGTAGTCCACGAGCACCCGCTTGCGCAGGAAGTAATCCGCCACGGCGTCCGACGCGGTCCGGCCGCGCAGGTCCGCCATCCGGCGGGCCGCCTCCGAGAACTGCTCCTCGCCGCGGCCGAGCACCTCGTCTTCCCCCAGCCCGTCGAGCAGGTAGCCGTAGGCATAGCTCTTGTTGTCGAACACATAGTTCCACACGCCGGCGAGCGAATCGGCCAAAGCACCGTTGCTCCGCCGCAGCTCTTCGTAGCGGCCGTAGACCTCGAGCGCCTCCTGCTCGGTCGGCACCGCCGCATAACGCTCGGCCAGCGCCGCGATGTCGCCGTAGTTGGAGAAATAACGGTTGACGTAGTCCACGGCGATCCGCTCCAGCTGCTGCGCCTTGCGCAACGCGGCATAATCGACCGCTGGCAGGTGTTCGCGGAAATAGACGTTGTCGATCAGATTCCGCACCTTCAGCGAATCGGGCACCGCACGGCGCGCATCGGCGCCGCCCGCCGCCTGCACGGCGTCCCCGGCATCGAGGTTCGAGAGCACCCACTCCTGCTCGATCGTGTTGATCCGGTCGATCAGGCGGCCTTTCGTATTGCGGATCTCGAAAATCCGGGCCTCGCAGTCGAGAATGTCCTGCGCCAGACGCTGCCGCTCCTCCGGATGTTCGCGCAGCCGGACACGCACGCGGTCCATCGCACGGGCGACCGAGTCCTCGCGCATCTGCAGCCGCGCATCCTCGCGCAGCAGCGACATGTACTCCGCGTGGGTCTCCAGCCCGGCGATGCGCGGGGCGATCTCCTGCGCCGCGAGCTCGGCCGCCGAAGCGCAAAGCACGACGGCCAGACACGGAACGACCCGAAATATCTTATTCATTATGATTCGTTTCACTGCGTTTACCTCCACCATTTGATGAAAAACAACTGAATGAGGCCGAAGATCTCCAGACGCCCCAGCAACATCAACACCGTATCGATCAGCCGCACCGCCACCGGCAATCCGGCATAGTTATCCAACGAGCCGACCGCGCCGAAACCGGGCCCCACATTGCCCAGACAGGCCACCGACGACGAAAAGGCGGTCAGCAGATCGATGCCGAAGGCCGTCGTCGCCACGGTGCCGATCAGCAGCAGGAACATGTAGGCGACGATGAACACCGTCACCGAATGGGTGGCTTCGCTCTCCTGCATCACGCCGTCGAGTTTGATGCGCAGCACGGCATTGGGATGCTGCCGCTGCCGGATCCGCGCCTTCATCATCTTGAATGCCAGCACCATGCGGTTCACCTTGATACCGCCCGTCGTCGAACCGGCGCATGCGCACACGATCGATCCGAACAGCAGCAGGATGATGGCGAACGACGTCCAGGTATTCGTATCGGCCGTGGCGAATCCCGAAGAGGTGACCAGCGATACGAACTGGAACATGCCGTGCATCAGCGCCGAGCCGATCGTGGGGTAGAGCCCCGCCCAATAGAGGCTCAGCGCGATCAGCAACCCGCCGCCCAGCAGGTATCCCAGGTAGCTGCGCGTCACCTCCGAGCGGAAGATATTGTTCCGCTTGCCGGTGATCGTCCCGTAAATCAGGCCGAAATGGATTCCGGCCAGCGCCATGATGCAGATCAGGATCGTATTGACCGCAGGGCTGTTGTAGAACGCGACGCTCGCGTTCTTGGTCGAGAAGCCGCTCGTGGCGCAGGCCGACATGCCGTGCGCCAGCGCATCGAACCAATTCATCCCGGCCAGTTTGAGCAGCAGGGTGGAGATGATCGTCAGCCCGACATAGACCACCAGCAGAATCTGCACGATGATCTGCGTCCGGTAGCGGTAATTGTCCTTGGCCAGCGACGAGAGTTCGACGTTGGAGAGCGTCATTTTGCTGCGTCCCAGCGCCGGCAGAATCACCAGGGCGAACATCACCACGCCCATGCCGCCGATCCAGGTCGACGACATCCGCCAGAACTGCATGCCGCGCGGCAGGGCCTCCACGTCGCGCAGGATGGTCGCTCCGGTGGTCGTGAAGCCCGACACGCTTTCGAACCAGGCGTTCACGAGGCTGAACTCGCCGCCCCAGATCAGATAGGGGAACATCCCCACCACGCAGGCCACCAGCCACGAGCCCACCACGATGCAGAAACCCTCCTTGTTGGTGATCTGCTCCTTCTTCTCCACGAAGATCAGCGGGAAGGCTCCGAGCAGCGCGGTCAGCAGCGCCGACAGCAGCAGGGGATAGAACGCCGAATCGCGCGCGCTGACGTAGGAGATGCCCGCCGACAGCAGCATGAACGAGGCGACGAAAAGCATCACCATCCCCACGTATCGCAAAACCACGTCCAACCGCATCGTACCCTACGCTTTGTTTTGTCTTGAAACGGAAATCAGCATCTCGATCTTCTCGCGCAGCTCCTGCACCTCGTCCTTGAAATCGGCCTTCGGCGCGAAGGGCACGCGGAAAGCGAGGAAATCGCCCAGCGACTTGTTCATCCGCACCACGGGATCGACGCAGTAGAGCGACATGAAGTAATAGAGCATGAGCACCGTGGCGATCATCACCAGCAGCGAGATCAGCACGGGCGTCACGGCCCGGTAGGCGTTCTTCTTCATCTGCTCGGTGCGCGGGGCCAGCGAGCTCTGCGTCGAAGTCATGTAGTTCTTGATCGCGGAGGTCAGACGCCCGTAGAGCACCTCGTACTCGTCGTTGTACCATTTTCCGCCCAGCGAATCGAGCGAATCGGCCGGCGCGAAGGCGAGGTAGTTGTCCGTCAGCAGACGCAGTTCGGTGGTGACGAAGGCCAGCGAATCGAGGAACGACTTGTCGAGCGCCTCCCGCTGGGCGATCTGCAGCGTGCTCTCCAGCCGCTCCATGCGCGTACGCGAGAGGCTGTCGTACGACCGGTCGCCGAACACCGCCAGATGGATCAGCGCCACGTTCTGCTCGTGCGCCGCATCCAGCATCTCCTTCGCCAGCTCGATGTTGCGCTGGTTGGCCTTCAGAATCTCGTCCGTATCGCGGCTCAGACGTCCCAGTTCGAAGAACGAGATCATCCCGGAGAAAAACAGCAGGCAGACGATGCTCAGAAACCCCGCCGTCACCCTTTTGCGCATACCCGTCATATCCGATTTCCTATTTTACGGCAAATATAGTGATTTAATCGAGAATTTCGCCCGTCAGATCGTGGGATTCGTCCATCCCGCCCAGCCGCACGCGGCAAAGCGTATTGATCCGCCGGCGATCGCAGGGCGCCTTGACGCGCCGGTAGTTGCCCGTATAGCCGAACATCATGCCACCGCGCACCGTGCTCTCGAAGAGCACCGTATCCTCCGTTCCGACGGCTGCGGCGCAGAACGCGCCGTGCAGCCGCCCGCACAGCTCCTCCAACTCCCCGACGCGACGCGTCGCCACCGCCGGCTGCACCTTGTCGGGCATCGCGGCGGCCGGCGTCCCCGGACGCGACGAAAAGGGGAAAATGTGCAGAAAGGCCGGAGCGATCTCCTCCAGGAAGGCGCGGGTCTGCCCGAAATCGGCCTCGGTTTCGCCCGGAAACCCGACGATCACATCGATTCCGATGAAAGCGTCGGGCATCTTCCGGCGCACGGCCGCGATCCGGTCGGCGAATTTCGCCGTCGTATAGCGCCGCCGCATCAGCCCCAGAATCCGGTCGCAGCCGCTCTGCAGCGGGATGTGGAAATGGTGCTGGAACTTGGGCGAGGCGGCGCAGAAGTCGATGATCTCGTCGGTCAGCAGATTGGGCTCGATCGACGAGATGCGATAGCGCTCGATCCTTTCCACGCCGTCGAGCGCCCGCAGCAGATCGATGAAGCGCTCGCCCGTCGTCCGGCCGAAATCGCCCGTATTGACGCCCGTGATGACGATCTCCTTCTGACCGCCGGCCGCGATTTGGCGCGCCTCGGCCACCAGCTCGGCGATCGGCATGTTGCGGCTCGCGCCGCGGGCGTAGTGGATCGTGCAATACGAACAGCAGTAGTCGCATCCGTCCTGCACCTTCAGGAAGGCGCGCGTACGGTCGCCGCTCGAAAAGGCCGCGAAGAACGAGGTCAGCTCGTCGGTTTCGCAGCTGTAAACCCGCGCCGCGCCCTTGCCGGCCAGCTCGACCACACGTTCGTATAAATTTCCTTTATCGTTATTGCTCAACACGATGTCGACGCCTTCTATCGCCGCGATCTCGTGCGGCTTCAGCTGCGCGTAGCAACCCGTCACGGCGATGATCGCCCCCGGATTGCGACGATGGAGCTTGCGGATCAGGTTGCGGCACTTCTTGTCGGCATGTTCGGTCACCGAGCAGCTGTTTATCACGCAGATGTCCGCCTCGGCATCGGGCGCGACACGCACGAACCCGCCGCGCTCGAACTCGCGGGCGAGGGTGGAACTCTCCGAAAAATTGAGCTTGCAGCCCAACGTATGAAAACTGACTCTGCGAGGCGTCATGGCTTTGCGTTTTATAAAGGCGATGCAATATTACAAAAAAAGCGAACGCCGGCAAAACATTCCGTACAATAACCCCGCCCGGCACTGCCGGACGCCCGCCGCCGGGCCGCAAGCCCCGAACGGACGCGAAAAGCACGCTCCGCTCTACCGGAACGGAAACCCGGGCCATGCGCGCGGGGCGACGGCCGGCGCGCAAAAGGGCCGCGGACCGGCAGCACGCACCGCAGCCGTACGGAAAAATCCGGCCCCCTCGGACCGGATTTTCTCCGTTCGCGAGGAAATGCTCCGAAAAAAACGTAAATTTGCGAGCCATTTCAACGGCCCATCACATGGATTTCATCAGCGACCTCTTCGCATACGGCTATCTGACCAACGCCCTCGCGGCGTGCGTGCTCTCGGGCATCGCATGCGGCATCATCGGCACCTACGTCGTCTGCCGCCGCATGGTCTTCCTCGCCGGAGGCATCACCCACGCCTCGTTCGGCGGACTGGGCATCGCCTTCTATCTGGGCACCGACCCCATCCTCGGCGCCATGCTCTTCGCCGTCTGCTCCGCGCTGGGCATCGAGTGGGCGTCGGACCGCGGCCGCATCCGCGAAGACTCGGCCATCGGCATCATCTGGTCGGTGGGCATGGCCGTCGGAGCGCTCTTCATGAGCCTGCGTCCGGGCTACACGTCGGGCGACCTGTCGGCCTATCTGTTCGGCAGCATCGTCACCGTCACCCGGAGCGACGTCGCAGCGCTCGGCGCACTCTCGCTGGCGCTCCTCGCCGGAGCGCTGTTCTGGCTGCGCCCGGTGATGTACGTCGCCTTCGACCGCAGTTTCGCCCGCAGCCGCGGCATCCGCACGCGGCTGATCTCCTACGCGATGGCCGCCGTCGTGGCGGTGACGATCGTACTGTCGATCCGCATCATGGGCATCGTCCTGCTCATCTCGCTGCTGACCATGCCCGTCGTGGCAGTGAACATGCTAACCCGCTCCTACCGCACGATCGTCTGGAGCGCCCCGGCCGTCGCCGTCGCGGCCAACGTCGCGGGGCTGATCGCCAGCTACCGCTTCGACGTGCCGCCCGGCGCCGCCATAATATTTACCCTCGCCGTTGCGATCGTTTCCGTAAAACTCTTAACTTTGCGCAAGAAAACGCAGGCCGATGAAAACCATCCATAAGCTCGTCCTCAAATCCTACCTGGGACCCATGTTCCTGACCTTCTTCATCGTGATGTTCGTCCTGATGATGAACTTCGTGTGGAGATACATCGACGAACTGGTCGGCAAGGGGCTGAGCGCCGGCATCATCATCGAACTGATGAGCTACGCGATGGCCAACATGATCCCGATGGGACTGCCGCTCTCGATGCTGCTGGCCGCCATCATGACGATGGGCAACCTGGGCGAGAACTACGAGCTGCTCGCCATGAAATCGGCCGGCATGTCGCTGCCGCGCATCCTCAAGCCGCTGATCGTGGTGGTGAGCATCATCGCCGTGGGCAGCTTCTTCATCGTCAACAACCTGGTGCCCTACGCCAACCGCAAGATGTTCAGCACGCTCTACGACATCCGCCAGCAGAAACAAAGCCTCGAGTTCCAGGACGGCCTCTTCTTCAACGGCATCGAGAACATGTCGATCCGCGTCGCCCGCCAGGAGCCGGAGAGCCACCTGCTGCGCGACGTGCTGATCTACGACAACCGCTCCACCAACGGCAACATGACCACTACGGTGGCCGATTCGGGCTACATCCGCCTCTCGGACGACAAGCGGTTCCTGCTCGTCACGCTCTTCCACGGCGAGACCTACGAGCAGACGCGCAACTTCCAGCAATGGTTCTCGAAAAGTTCGCTGCGCCACCACATCTTCGACAAGCAGGATCTCACGATCCCCATGTCGGGCTTCGCGATGGGCCGTACCGACGCCAACCAGTTCTCCAATTCGCAGACCAAGAACATCCAGGAGCTGCAGAACGACATCGACTCGCTGGAGGTGGAGGTCAACACCATGACCACGCGCTCCTACGAACCGCTGCTCAAGGAGCAGATCTTCGCCCGCGACAACTCGGTGCTGCCGCTTCCGGACAGCCTGCGCATCGACAAGAGCGCCTACCGCGACATGCTCGCGGCCGATTCGATCGCCCTGCTGCCGCTACGCGACAAGGAGCGCATCTGGAACCAGGCCCGCACGCTGGCCAAAAACTCGCGCAACATGTTCGGCTTCGACGAGTCGATGAGCAAGGAGGCGCTCAACCAGCTCTACCGCAGCAAGGTGGAGTGGCACCGCAAGATGTCGCTCCCGATCTCGATCATCGTCTTTTTCCTGATCGGAGCGCCGCTCGGCGCCATCATCCGCAAAGGCGGACTGGGCATGCCGATCGTCATCTCGGTCATCTTCTTCGTCATCTACTACATCATCTCCATCACGGGCGAGAAGCTGGCCAAGGAGGGCAACTGGGACGCCGTGTACGGCATGTGGCTGTCGACCTTCATCCTCACGCCCATCGCCGTCTACCTGACCTACAAGGCCACCAACGACTCGGCGCTGCTCGACACCGACTGGTACGCCGGGAAAATCAAGGCCCTCAAGGAGAGGCTCCTCGGAAAGATCCGGGCCCGCAAAAAGAAAAAACAAACCCGAACGATATGACCAACAGCAAAATCCTGAATAGCGTGGAGGAGGTCCTCGAAGACTTCCGCAACGGAAAAGTGGTGATCGTCGTCGACGACGAGGATCGCGAGAACGAGGGCGACTTCATCGTCGCGGCCGAAAAGATCACGCCCGAGATCGTCAACTTCATGCTCAAGGAGGGCCGCGGCGTGCTGTGCGCCCCGCTTTCCGAAGAGCGCTGCGCGCAGCTGGAGCTGAACATGATGGAGGAGAACAACACCTCGCTCCTCGGCACGCCGTTCACCGTCACGGTCGACCTGCTGGGCCACGGCTGCAGCACGGGCGTCTCGATCCACGACCGCGCCGCGACGATCCGCGCCCTGGCCGACCCGAACACCCGCCCCTGCGACCTGGGGCGCCCGGGCCATATCAACCCGCTGCGCGCCCGCCAGAAAGGGGTGCTGCGCCGCCCCGGTCACACCGAAGCGGCCGTCGATCTGGCCCGCATGTCGGGACTCCAGCCCGCCGGCGCACTCATCGAGATCATGAACGAGGACGGCACGATGGCCCGGCTGCCGCAGTTGCTCGAGGTGGCGAAGAAATTCGGCCTGAAGATCGTCTCGATCGCCGACATCATCGCCTACCGGCTGCGCGAAGAGTCGCTCATCGAGCGGGGCGCGACGGCCGACATGCCCACCGAATGGGGCCACTTCA
This sequence comes from uncultured Alistipes sp., assembly GCA_948442615.1. Taxonomy (GTDB): domain Bacteria; phylum Bacteroidota; class Bacteroidia; order Bacteroidales; family Rikenellaceae; genus Alistipes. The sequence goes on along the minus strand of CAOJSG010000025.1, from coordinate 12,265 downwards.
AGATCACGGCGTTCCGCCAGAAAAGCAACGGCCTGGAGCACATCGCCCTCACCAAAGGCGAATGGACGGAGGACGAACCGGTGCTGGTGCGCGTGCACTCGTCCTGCGCGACGGGCGACATTCTCGGATCGTGCCGCTGCGACTGCGGCGCCCAGCTCCACGAGGCCATGCGCATGATCGAGAAGGAGGGCAAAGGAGCCATCGTCTACCTGAACCAGGAAGGACGCGGCATCGGTCTGTTCCACAAGATCGAGGCCTACAAGCTCCAGGAAGAGGGGCTGGACACGGTGGACGCCAACGTTCGGCTGGGCTTCCGCGCCGACGAGCGCGACTACGGCGTGGGGGCCGGTATCATCCGCGACCTGGGGATCAAGCACATGCGTCTGATGACCAACAACCCGCTCAAGCGCGCCGGGCTGGAGGGCTACGGACTGCGCATCGACGAGATCGTCCCGATCGTCATCGCACCCAACAAGTACAACCTCCGCTACCTGGAGACCAAGGAGAAACGCATGGACCACCGGCTCGGTCTGTGCAAACACGCTTGATCCGCCATGCAGATCGCCCATATCGCCGTCTGGACCGAACGCCTCGAAACGCTGCGCGACTTCTACGCCGCCTATTTCGGGGCTGAGGTCGGAGAAAAGTACGTCAATCCGGCCAAGGGGTTCGAATCCTACATGCTGACGTTCGGCACGGGATGCGCCCTGGAGCTGATGCGCCGCACGGACATCCGCGGCACGGTCGGACCGGAGCGGATCGGCCTGGCCCACCTGGCATTCGGATGCGGCGGCCGCGAGGAGCTCCTCGCCCTGACCGAACGGCTGCGCGGCGACGGACATCCGATCCTGGGCGAGCCGCGCACGACGGGCGACGGCTTTTTCGAGAGCGTCGTCGCGGACCCCGACGGAAACCGGGTCGAACTCACATGCTGAACCGATCGCCGGAGGCGCCTGCGCGATGCGGACGCCTCCGCCACGAAACATACCGACGATGAATTCCAAAGAACTGCGCATCGTATTCATGGGCACGCCCGAATTCGCCGTGCCCTCGCTGAAGGCCCTGGTCGCCGGAGGCTACCGGGTCGTGGCCGTCGTTACGGCACCCGACAAACCGGCCGGCCGCGGCCGCAAGGTGCACGAAAGCGAGGTCAAGGTCGCAGCCCGCGAACTGGGGCTACCCGTATTGCAGCCCGAAAAGCTGAAAGCGCCCGAATTCGTGGAGGCCATGCGGGCGCTGCGGCCCGATCTGGGGATCGTCATCGCATTCCGCATGCTGCCGGAGATCATCTGGTCCATGCCGCGGCTGGGGACGTTCAATCTCCATGCCTCGTTGCTGCCCCAATACCGCGGCGCGGCACCGATCAACTGGGCCGTCATCAACGGCGAAACGGAGACGGGCGTCACCACGTTCCTGCTCAACCACGAGATCGACAAGGGGGCGATCCTCGGCCGGATCCGGATGCCGATCCGCCCCGACGACACGGTGGGCACGCTCTACGACCGGCTGATGCACGCCGGCACCTCTCTGGTCACGGAGACGGTCGACAAGCTCGCGGCAGGGGAGATCGTCCCCGTCGAACAGCAGCATATCGATCCGGCGACGCTGCGGCCGGCTCCGAAAATCTTCAAGGAGGACTGCCGCATCGACTGGTCATGGGAAGGGAAGCGCATCGTCGATTTCATCCGGGGGCTGTCGCCCTATCCGGCCGCCTGGTCGGAGATGCGCAAGGCGGGCGCCGACCCCGTGTCGGTGAAAATATTCGCCGCCGCATTCGAACCGGCCGCCCGCGACGACGCTCCCGGCACGCTCGCGACCGACGGACGCACCTTCATCCGGGTAGCTTGCGCCGACGGGCACATAGCTATCGACGAACTTCAGATCGCAGGCAAAAAGCGCATGTCGGTCAAGGAGTTACTTCTCGGATTCCGCGATGCGGCCGACTACGATTTCTGACACGCCGAACGCCGCATCGGGAAATCTGCCGCCGCAGTCCGTCGCGGAAAATCAGCTACGGACTGCGGCGGTTACATGCCCGATTCACAGAAAAACCGATCGCCCGCCGACAGATCCGTTCGAAAAGAGAGCGGCGAAAACGTCCGAAACGTTTGGTTATTAAATTAAAATCGCTATTTTTGTGGAAAGAGCGGCCCGTGCTTCGGCAGGATTCGCCTTCCGCCGGGCGATGCCGGCCTTGCCGGTAAAGGCGCACCGCGGGAGGGGACGGCCGAAAAGACCGGGTATAGACGATTATCAACGAAAAACAAACAGGGTTATGAAAAAAGCGATTTTACTGTGCGCACTCGCCATCGTATGCGGTACGCTTTCGGCACAGGATCTGATCGTCAAACAGGACGCAAGCACCATCGAATGCAAGATTCTGCGTGTCGGCGGATCCAAAGTCCAGTTCACCAAGACGGGCGCCAACACTTCGCAGGCCTATACGCTTCCGACCTCGGAAGTGTTGCTGATCCGCTACGGCGACGGCCGCGAGGAGAGCTTCCCCCAGGCCGCCCCGCAGACCAAACGGAGCAAGATCCGGTCTAAAGACACCTATCCGCACTATCAGGGCGACATCTCTCGGCCGCAGCCTACGGCATGGGCGTGGGAAGCATCACCGACGTGCTCAACACCGATCGGATCGCGTTCGAAACCGTACACGGCGTGCGCATCAGCCCCTACGCTTTCATCGGTCTGGGCGCAGGGTTCGACTATTTCTACGATCTCGCCGCGGACGCCGCCGGCCAATCCTCCAACGGCGGGGCGGTAACGGCATTCGCCAATGCCAAGGGCTATTATCCGATCTCGGGCGGCGCTTCGGTCTACCTCTCGCTCGATCTGGGCGGCACGTTCGGCGTGATGAATCTCATGAAAGACCGCAACGACATGTACGCGTCCGTCGGCCCGGGCTTCAGCCTCGGACGGGCGGGGAGCAGACAACGGTTCGACATCGGAGTGCGCTATCAGTATATGGGCGAAAACACGGGCGCCGTGTTGTTCCGAGTCGGATTCGAATTCTGAGAAACGCTCCCGGAAAACGCCCGCATCGGCGCGACGCCCCGAAAACGGGTCACGAAGGCGCAGAACGCCGAACGACCGTCGCACGAGCAGGCATCCTACGGTTTCACCCCTGCCGGAATCCATTCCGACAGGGGTGATTCCATTGTCCGGGAACACCCGGACAACCGCTTCGCCGAGGCCGGGTGACGGTCAGACCTCCTCGGTCACCGGACTTTTCGTCTTTTCGGTTTTCGCAGCCAGCGACTTCTTGCAGAAATACCAGTCGTAGCACTTCATCCCTTCGGCGGTCTTGTCCGTACCGTCGTAGGTCGCGGGCGCCGGAACGATGATGTCGTCGCCCGGACGCCAGTCGGCCGGCAGGGCGACATGATGTTCGTCGATGGTCTGCAACCCGACCAGCACGCGCTTCAGCTCGTCGAAATTGCGCCCCAGCTGCATCGGATAGTAGATCACGGCGCGGATCGTCGCCACCGGATCGATGAAAAAGACCGCCCGCACGGCTGCCGTGGCGGATGCGGCGGGTTGGATCATGCCGTACTTGCGCGCGACGTCCATCGACATGTCGGCGATCAGCGGAAACCGCAACGATACGTTGCGATGCCCCTTGAATTCGATCCGGTCGCGGATCGAACGCAGCCAGGCGATATGGCTGGCATTGGTTCCCACCGACAGCCCCAGCAGGCGGCAGTTCAGCGCATCGAACTCCCGCTGCAAGGCTCCGAACATCACGAATTCCGAGGTGCATACCGGCGTGAAGTCCGACGGATGGCTGAAAAGCACCACCCATTTCCCCTTGTAGTCTTCGGGAAAGCGGATCTTCCCCTGCGTGGTCTCGGCCTCGAAAGCGGGGGCCTGATCTCCGATCAGGGGCATGGCGTAAGTCTGTTTTTCCATATGCGGCGAATTTTATAGCTCGTCGGATACGCTGCAAACATGATGCCCGGCCGAAACCGACCGGCGAATCGTTTGTGGTATGTTATTTGCCGGAAAAAACTACGAAAATCTAAAATTCGCGACTATGAAATCGGAAAACACCAACAACGAAAACATCCGGACCGAGTTCCACCGCTTCTTCGTGGAGCAGCTCAAGGACATCTACTGGGCCGAAAAACACCTGAAAAAGGGCCTGCGGAAAATGCGCAAGGCCGCGACGAGCCCCAAGCTGGCAGCCGCATTCGAGAAGCACTACAACGAAAGCGACAAGCAGGAGGCCACCCTCGAGCAGATCTTCGCGCTGATGGGCGAGGAGCCCCAGACCAAACGCTGCGAAGCGATGGCGGGTCTGCTCAAAGAGGTCGAGGAGATGATCGACGACACCGAAAAGAACAGCTTCGTGCGCGATGCCGGACTGATTCTGGCGGCGCAGAAGGTCGAACACTACGAGATCGCGACGTACGGCACGCTGCGGACCCTGGCCGCCTACCTGCCGGAGAAGAAGATCAAACGGATGCTGGAGGGCATCCTGGCCGGCGAGAAAAAGACCGACGAGGCGCTTACGAAGATGGCGGAGGATTTCGTAAACGAATGCGCCGCCGTGGGGTAGCCGCGGGGCCGCGCACCGGCCGACGGCGCTCCGGCCCCTCCCGGGGCGCACGCCGGCGTCCGAGCCGGCTCCGACGCCTCCGGATCCGCCCGGCCGCAAACGGCGCACGACACGTTCCGGACCGCACGGTCCGATAACGAGGCTCGCAGCGAGGAGCGTCGGACAGCCGCTCCGGCGACGCCGAGGAGTCCCGCCCCGATTGCCGGGGCGGGATCTTTTTCATGCCGTTCCCGGCGGATCTCGCACACACCGCTCCGGTCCGGAAACGCCCCGGCCGCACATGCCCCCCCCCGGCAGAATGCCGGCCGCACGACCTCCTGCCGTCACCTCCTCAGCACCTCCATTCCGCGCAGAGACAGATCGTCCCGTTCCGCGCGTGTCGAAGCGCGGCACGGGGCGACTGCGGCACGACCGAATCCGCCGCGGACCGGCCGCCGCACGGAATCACCGGTAGTTCTCGATCAGATTGCGGAAGTAGGCGATCATGCGTCCGTAATTCTCCAGCGAGATCGACTCGTTCTCGTTGTGTATGGTCTCGCGCTCCCGATCGGTCAGCAGCACCGGCATGAACCGGAACACATTCGGACTGACCGATTCGTATTTGTAGGCATCGGTCCCCCCGAGCGTCAGATAAGGCGTGACGACCGTGCCCGGATAGAGCCCGGCGACGGTGTTGCAGATCATCTCGAATCCGTGGACGTCGTCCGGCGATATGTGCGACGGCTCTCTGGCCGAGAGCTCTTCGATGCGGGTGCGATAGCCTTCGCAGACGGCCTCGACGTGTTCGCGGACCTGTCCGGTCGTATTCCCGGGCAGCAGCCGGAAGTTGACGGTAACCTCGGCCTCCGAAGCCAGCACGTTCGGCGCATCGCTTCCCCGGGACATCGTGACGGCCGTCGTCGTACGCACGAGCGCAGCGGTCGCGGGCTGCTTCTCGAACGAACGGAGCAGCCGGCTCTCCAGCAGCCAGCGGTTGGCGATCGCCATGCGCTGGACGAATCCCATCGACCCTCCGATCCGGTCGAGGAACGTGGCGACCGGAGCCGTCAGATGCGCCGGCAGCTGCCGCTCGTTGAGGCGGACGATGATCTCGGCGGCATCGACGAGTGATCCCCGGGCCGGCGGCATCGACGAATGGCCGCCCTGGCCGTAGACGGTGATCCGCAGCGTGCTGAATCCCTTCTCCGCCGTACCGACCAGAGCGACCGAACGCCGGATGCCGGCCAGACCGGGGGCGGCGATGATGCCGCCCTCGTCGTAAACCGCATCGAAAACGATGTGCTGCTGCTTGAAATAGCGCGCTATGTGCAGGGCGCCCTCGGTCCCTCCGATCTCCTCGTCGAACCCGAAGGCGATCCAGACGTCCCGTTCGGGCCGGAAACCCTTCTCGAGCAGCGCATCCGCAGCCTCGAGAATGGAAAACAGCATTCCTTTCATGTCGAGCGTTCCGCGGCCGTAGATCCTACCGTCGGCCACCGCCCCGGAGAAGGGAGGGTAGTCCCAGCCCGGCAGGGGCGCATCGGGCGTCGCCGGATCGTAGTTCATCACCGGGACCACGTCGTAGTGCGAACAGAAGAGAATCGGCCGGAGCGACGGATCCCTGCCGCGCCAATGCAGCAGCAGCCCGTAGCGATTGACCGTCATCGAATCCAGGTGCTTGTAAACCTCGGGATACGCCGCCGGAAGATAGGCCTTGAACGCATCGAACGGGTTGTTCTCCCGCGCGTCGACCGCCTGGCTGACAGTCGGGATACGGATCCCTCCCGCCAGACGTTCGACCGCACGGTCGGAGGGGCGGATCGGATCGGGCGTCCCGTCGGGTCCGGCGAGCTTGGCGAAAGGGTAGGTCGCCGTGCGGATAATGGCGGTCAGACAGACCGTCAGCAGGGTCGCCGCAGTGGCTCCGGCGAATATGCCGATGATTTTCTTCCGTTTTTTCATGGTTCGGTGCGATGGATCGTTTTCCCGTTCCATTCCAATAAGCCGGCCAATTTCGACACGAATGCGCAAAGCGATCCGCAGGCCGCCCGTTCTGAACCAGCGCGCTCGCACGACCGGGACGGCCAAACGCACCTCAAGGCCATCATTCCGTCGCTGCGGTTTTCTTTCACGGGAAACAGCACCGAACGATTGTATTTCCGAGCTGATGGCACCGATCAACATAATCTATTACATCTTTCCGAATAGAAAAACTGAAAATATATTCCGGACGAAGCAACTCATTATCGCTGTTTTTACTTATTTTTGTAACCAGATCGAGCGAAACTCGTTCCTGACATATGAAAAGAAGCGTTATGCTGATCTTGTAGTTTGGAAACGTAGGAAATTTTCAAATCAGATACAAAGATAGCATAGTGGTTCTCACGCATTAGCGTGGGCTGCTATTACTACATCTGTATCTAAGGTTTCCTACGACCTCCAAACTAAGACGTGGCATGGCAGTTCCACGCTTCGTGTATTAAAAGCCCTTATGGAACTGGAGGGCGCAACATCGAAACATCATGAAGAAACTGCTTTTTGCAACAATGTCGCTTGTGCTTTCGCTGACCCTGCAAGCCCAAAACGATGTTACCCGATTTCTCGGAATTCCGGTAGACGGCCACAAAGACGAAATGATTCGTCAACTCAAAAACAAAGGTTTTCGGAGCACCGCCTACGACGCCGATTTTTTAGAAGGGGAGTTCAATGGCTCAAACGTCCGTGTGTATGTCGTAACGAATAAAAACAAGGTCTGCCGAATTGCGGTAAGCGATGTCAATAATGTCGACGAAACCGCCATACGGATCCGGTTCAACACGCTTTGCCGTCAATTCAGCAACAACCCCAAATACCTCTCTCTATACGGCGACCAGACCCTGCCCGACGACGAAGATATTTCTTATGAAATCTCCGTCCATAAAAAACGCTATGAAGCTGTCTTCTATCAGCGAGCGTCTGCCGCAGACGACACGACGGACGATTTTTTCAAAAGATCCGTTTGGTTCATGATATCGGACCATTACGGAAAATATTACATTACCTTATTCTACGATAACGAATACAATCGGGCTCAGGGCGACGATTTATAGGCCGGTAGGATTTTCACCGGATCCATGCCAACCCCATGCCAACCGGCTCTTATCGAAATACGGTCCGGAATCCGGGCGAATTATGAAACGATGCAAAAGATGTTGTAATAACAATTATTGAATCGCATAGAGTGAAAGCGCACCCCCGATACACTCCCAACCGAAGTTGCAGGACCGACATGGATGTAAAAAGAGCGCCTGAAACCGCAGGCGCTCTTTTTAGTAAACTTCGTCCATGCCACAGACGGGCGAGCCATCCGACGGCCGCTCCGCAGCCCGGACGGCTCAAACTACAGCCGTTGGGACAAACCTTTCAGAAACTGGATCGCACCGAAAATCACGGCTCCCCATGCCAGCACGTAGCGGCCTCCGTCCTCTGCGGCCATATAACTTCCGATGGTGACCGCCGCACCGCCGGCGAACCACAGCGCACCGTACAGCATATTTTTGTTCCCGGCCTTGATTTCGTCCCGTCTCCATTGCGCCCGAAGCTCCGCAATCACGCGGTCGGCATCCTCGGCTGCCAGCCCCCGCTCCATCAACAGGCGCCTGGTCTCGTCGTTGTCCTTCTTCTGCTCGAACATCAGGTTTCCGGCATACTCGTAAACCTCGTTCGGGAACTCCTGCACTTCATTCTTTTCCATATGGTCTCCGCTTATTGCCGGTTTCGGAGCCGGCCAATGATTATCCGTCCGTCCATAATCAATCCGCTGCGCCCATGCCCGGCGACTGCCGCGAACCGCCGCGAACCGCCGACCGGCGCCGGCGTTCCGCCTACCGGATCTTTCTGATGATCTCGCCGCCGTGACGGATCGCCTCCTCGTTGGCCGGAAGCATCTTCCATGCACGCTCCGGCAACGACTTTTTCAGTCCGACCATCACGTTGGCCATCTCCACGACCGGACGCACCTTCAGGAAACCGCCCAGAATCATGGTGTTGAACAGCTTGGCCTGGCCCATCCTGGCGCACTCCGAAGCGGCATCGATCGCATAGACCGAAATATCCTCGCGCACCGGATGGCGCGTAATGCCGTTGGTGTCGTAAATCAGCACGCCGCCCGGCTTGACCATCGGCTCGAACTTCTCCATCGACTGCTGGTTGAGGATGATCGCCGTATCGAACTCGTGCGCGATGGGCGAGGAGATCTTGCGATCCGACAGAATCACGGTCACATTGGCCGTACCGCCACGCATCTCGGGGCCGTAGGAGGGCATCCACGTCACCTCGTAGTCCTGCATCACGCCCGAATAGGCCAGAATCTTACCCATCGAGAGGACGCCCTGTCCTCCGAATCCCGCTATAATCAAAGTCTCTTTCATAATCCGGTCTCCTGCTTCGTTAAATCCTTGATGTCGCCCAGCGGATAGAAGGGCAGCATGTGCTGCTCCAGCCACTCGTTCGACGCCACGGGCGAAAGCTTCCACCCGCTGTTGCACGTCGACACGACCTCCACCAGCGAGAAGCCCTTGCCGGCCATCGCCGTCTCGAACGCCTTGCGGATCGCCGTCTTGCACTTGCGCACATTGGCCGGCTTGTGCACGCTCTGACGCGTGATATAGGCGGCGCCGTCCAGATGAGCCATCATCTCGGCGATCTTGTAGGGATAGCCGTTCAGCCGCGGATCGCGGCCGTAGGGCGTCGTCGCGGTCTTCATGCCCAGCAGGGTGGTGGGAGCCATCTGACCGCCCGTCATGCCGTAGATGGCGTTGTTGATGTAGATCGCCACGACGTTCTCGCCGCGCGCCGCCGCATGGATCGATTCGGCCGTACCGATGGCCGACAGGTCGCCGTCGCCTTGGTACGTGAAGACCATGTTCTCGGGATGCAGCCGCTTGACGGCCGTCGCGACCGCCAGCGCACGCCCATGCGCCGCCTCGATCCAGTCGATGTCGATATAGTTGTAGGCGAATACCGAACAGCCCACGGGCGAGATGCCCACCGTACGCTCGGCCAGGCCCAGTTCGTCGATGACCTCGGCCACCAGCTTGTGCACCGTGCCGTGGCTGCAACCCGGGCAGTAATGCATCACATTGTCGGTGATGAGTCGCGGTTTCGCGTACACCAGATGCTCTTTCTTGATTTCAACCTCTGCCATCGTCGTTACTTTTTAATCAGTTTTTCCTTGAGCGCCGCCAACACCTCGTCGGGATTGAACAGCATGCCGCCCTGGCGTCCGTAATGCTCCACGGGCGCCGCACCGTTCACGGCCAGACGCACGTCCTCGACCATCTGGCCGGCATTCAGCTCGGCCGAGAGGAAGCCCTTCACGCCGCGGGCCGCCAGTTCGGCGATCGGCTTCTTCGGGAAGGGGTAGAGCGTGATGGGACGCAGCAGACCGACTTTCAGCCCTTCGGCACGCGCCATCTCGACCGTGGCCGAGCAGATGCGCGCCGACGACCCGAACGCCACGATCACGTAATCCGCATCGTCGCACGCGACCGCCTCGTAACGGACCTCGTTCTCCTCCAGCGCCCGGTATTTGGCCTGCAGCCGCCGGTTGATGATCTCCATCTTTTCGGGTTTCAGTTCGAGCGACGTCACCACGTTGCGCGGACGATCGGCCGGTTTGCCGTATGCGGCCCATTCGCGGCACTCGGCGGCGATCTCCTCGTTCGTCCGCCGCGGACGCTGGGGCGCCAGCACCACCTTCTCCATCATCTGGCCGATGGCGCCGTCGGCCAGGATCATCGCCGGATTGCGGTATTTGAAAGCCAGATCGAACGCTTCGGCCACGTGGTCGTGCATCTCCTGCACCGAAGCCGGAGCGAAGACGATCAAGTGGAAGTCGCCGTGTCCGCCGCCCTTGCAGGCCTGGAAATAGTCGCCCTGCGAAGGCTGGATCGTCCCCAGTCCCGGACCGCCGCGCTGGCAGTTGACGATCAGGCAGGGCAGCTCGGCACCGGCCAGATAGCTCAGCCCCTCGGACATGAGCGACACGCCGGGACTCGACGACGAGGTCATCACCCGTTTTCCGGTCGAGGCACCGCCGTAGACCATGTTGATCGACGAGATCTCCGACTCGGCCTGCAACACGACCATGCCGGTCGTCTCCCACGGCTTCAACTCCATGAGGGTCTCCATCACCTCCGACTGCGGAGTGATCGGATACCCGAAATATCCGTCGCAACCGTAGCGGATCGCCGCATGGGCGATCACCTCGTTGCCTTTCATCAGTTTTACCTCTTTGTCTGCCATCGCTTATTCGAATTTTTGCCGATAAACCGTAATCACGCTGTCGGGGCAGATGACCGCGCACGATGCACAGCCCGTACAAGCATCGGGATTCGCCATCCGCGCCATGGGATAACCGTTCGCATTCACCTCGACCGAAAGTTCGAGGACCTTGCACGGACACGCAGCCACGCAGACTCCGCACCCTTTGCAACGCGGTCCGTCGACGACGATCGTTCCTTTGATTTTAGCCATAATGCTGTCGTATTGTTATTGTATGCGGCGCCTCCTCCGGACGGCTCCGAACCGCGAGCCGGCTCCTCGTGTCTGACCGAAAGGCGCTTCTACAAATATACGAAATTTTCGCGTTCCGTGTCGCGATCCGTATCGAAATTCGCACGAGGAATCCGTTTTTTCTTCGGTGTATAATAATTATATATTGACTACCAACACATTACGCAGGAAACATAGACTGTGCCGTCATGACATGCCCGCCTCCGCGCGAAACGCGCAGATACATCGCCTGCGGAATTTTCCGAAATAATCGAAATTTTTCTCGGAAAATTTGGAGGGGGGGGGAATTTTTTTCTTAAATTTGTATGAATTAACCCGAACGGGCATACGGAGAAAGCCGAAAATCCGCATCAGAGTAGGCATTTTTATTAAAATTTCACCATTATGTTCTGTAATAAGTGCGGTAAAGAGATCGCCGACAACGCCATCATGTGCCCCCACTGCGGCGCGCCCACCCAAGAGACCAATCCGCTCGATCCCAATGTAAGCGAAAAGAGCTGGCTGACCGCCTTCCTGCTCTGCTGGTTCTTCGGCTACCTGGGTCTCCACAGCTTCTACTGCGGTAAAACCGGTATCGGCATCGCACAGTTGCTCACCGTCGGCGGCTGCGGCATCTGGTCGCTCGTGGACTGGATCATGCTGATCTGCGGCAACTACAAGGATGCTGAAGGCAAAGTGGTTAAGCGCCAGTAAGATTCGGCTCGGATGCCTGCTGGCCCTGCCGGCGGTATTGTATGCCATACCGCTCGAACGCATCACGCAGGGCGGGCATTCGATCTGTCTGTTCAAGAATCTCCTCGGACGGGAATGCTGGGGTTGCGGCATGACACGGGCGATATTTTCGCTCCTGCACTTCGAATTCCAGGCGGCATGGGAATACAACCGGCTGGTCGTCGTCGTAGCGCCGTTGCTGGCATACCTATATATTAAGGAGATCATCCGAACGATCAAAAGGGTGTCCGACAAGTCGTGACACCCTTTTCGTGCGCCGGCGCACCGTCCGGAACAGCAAGTTCCGCCACGATCCGGCGGAACCGAATCGAGACGGCTCTCCGTCCGCCGGAACCCGGCCACGCTACACCGGATGTTAGGCGGGCGGAAGGGGGGGGGAAAAACCGGGTTGGGGTTCCCAACGGGAAAAACCGTTTGGGGGGCGGGGCGGGCACG
>CAOJSG010000024.1 GCA_948442615.1 uncultured Alistipes sp. | reverse complement strand
GCAGATGCTCTTGGCGTGGCCGATGTGCAGGTAGCCGTTGGGCTCGGGCGGGAAGCGGGTCTGTACGCGGGTTTCGCCCCGGGCGACCGACTCTTCGATGATCTCTTCGAGGAAGTTCAGCGACTTCTCCTTTATTTCATTGTTTTCGATTGCCATATGCGTGTTTTTTTTGATGGGTGCAAATTTAACGTTTTTCGCCCGAAAAGGCGCGTTCGCGACCGGTTTTTTGCAGGCGGACGTTCACTTCGAGCAGCTGGGAGGTGCCCAGCCCCTTGCCGTCGCAGTGGAAGAAGAGTCCCGCCCTGACGCCCAGCGTGTCGCCGAAGAAGCGGCGGGCGTAGCCGATTTCGGTGCGGTTGTAGACCGAGTCGGGGGTCCCGAAGAAGGGATTGCCCGCATAGAGCGCCTGGCCGTAGCGTTCGTAAAGGGGCATCATGTTCTGCCCGACGTAGAGCGAGTTGCCCAGAGTCAGCCCCCAGCGGCTTACGCGGATCTCCAGCTGGCCGCCTTTGGGCGTCACCCAGCCGTTTTCGGCGATGCGGTCGCGCTGCATGCTCTGCAGGTAGCCCAGGCGGATGTCGAACTCGAACCGGTTTCCGAACCGTGCGCCGACGAACGGATTGACCAGCAGGTGGTCCACCACCCCTTCGTCGGGTGCGGGGTCGGAGGTTTTGGCGTAATGCAGCAGCGTGAGGGTGTAGCCGCCGTACCAGACCCCTCCTCGGTCGTAAAGGCCGGCCGAGAGCAGGCGGAACTTTTCGCGCGTGCGTTTCGACTGCATCCCCTCCCAGTCGATCGCCAGTTCGACGAAGCTCGCCCCGCGGCCCCGGTATTGCCCCATGACGCCCGAGATGCGGTTGTGGTAGAAGAGGTACGAGGAGTCGAAGAACGCCTCGCCGTAGTCGCCCCGCAGCGTCTCGCGCGGGAAAATGCCGGCGGCGGCGCATACCGACGGCGCTTCGAACTTATAGTATATCAGCGGCTTGACGTCGCTCAGAAAGTCGCTTCCGTCGCCGAAGTCCTGCAGCAGGTCGACCGCCACGGCCAGCGTGTTGCGCTCGTCCCACCGTATGCCGGCCTGGGGGGTCAGCCGGGTGCTGAAGAAGGTTTGCGAGGCGTCGGCGAAGTGCGTGCCGGCGTATTCGCGGTTGTCGAAGCGGGTGGTGAAGTCGACGCCGGCGAAGAGGCGCTGTGCCTGAAGGTCGGCTGCCGAGAGCGCCGTCAGGCAGACGACGAGGGTCCAGTGGCGGAGGGACATGGTTGCGGTTATTTCTGATTTCGAACCTCCAAAATTAGGTAAAATATTCCGAATTGTGCTACATTTGCCGCAAAATCCGATCGGACGCCCGATCCCGCGCCGCATCTCGATGCGGCTGTGCGGAGAGGTCGGGCGTCCGGGATAATCCGAGTGTTCTCATGCGCAAGATTACCAACGAGGAGCTGGGCCGTCCTTCGGCCGAGGAGTACGCCCGCCTGGACAAGATGCCCGTGGCGGTGGTGCTCGACAACGTGCGTTCGCTGCAGAACGTGGGCGCCTTTTTCCGTACGGGCGACGCCTTCGCCGTCGAACGCATCGCGCTCTGCGGCATCACGGCGATGCCGCCCAACCGCGACATCCACAAGACGGCCCTGGGCGCCGAACTGACCGTCGCGTGGAGCCATTACGATTCGACGGCCGAGTGCATCGCGTCGCTGCGGGCCGAGGGGTGGCGCGTCTACGCCGTGGAGCAGGTCAAAGGGGCCGTCATGCTCGAAGCGTTCGTTCCGGTGCGGGGCGAGAAGTACGCGCTCGTCTTCGGTAACGAGGCGCTGGGCGTCGACCAGCGGGCGGTAGACCTGTGCGACGGGGCGATCGAGATTCCGCAGGCCGGCACGAAGCATTCGCTCAATGTCGCTGTGTCGGGCGGCGTCGTGCTGTGGAACTTTTTCCGGTATCTGCGTCCGGCCCGGCAGCGGCCCGGCGGGATCGAATAAATGACGCGGAAGTTGTTTTTGTGCGCGGGCCGCGTTATATTTGCGCCCGTTCTAACCCATAAATGCGAAGAATTATGTCTGTTGAAAGCAAAGTGAGGGCCGTCACGACCTATCGTCTGACGGAGATGAAACAACGCGGCGAGAAGATCGCCATGCTTACCTCCTACGACTATTCGATGGCCAAAATCGTCGATGCGGCGGGTATCGACGTGATTCTGGTCGGCGATTCGGCGGCCAACGTCATGGCCGGCTACGAGACGACGGTTCCCATTACGCTCGATATGATGATCTATCATGCCCGTTCGGTCGTGCGCGCCGTGGAGCGTGCGCTGGTCGTCGTGGACCTGCCGTTCGGCACGTACCAGGGCAATTCGAAGGTGGCGCTCGATTCGGCCGTGCGGATCATGAAGGAGACCGAGGCCGACGCCGTGAAGATGGAGGGCGGCGAGGAGATCATCGAGTCGGTGCAGCGCATCCTCTCCGCCGGGATTCCCGTGATGGGGCACCTGGGGCTCACGCCGCAGTCGATCCACAAGTTCGGCACCTATGCCGTGCGTGCCAAGGAGGAGGCCGAGGCCGCCAAGCTCGTGCGCGACGCGCATCTGCTGGAGGAGGCCGGCTGCTTCGCCTGCGTGCTGGAGAAGATCCCGGCGGCGCTGGCGGCCCGCGTCACTTCGGAGCTCGCCATGCCTACGATCGGTATCGGCGCCGGCGGCGCGTGCGACGGACAGGTGCTGGTAGTGCACGACATGCTCGGCATCAACAAGGGCTTTTCTCCGCGGTTCCTGCGTCGCTACGCCGATCTGCATACGGTGATGACCGATGCCGTGGGCCGCTATATCGCCGATGTCAAGGAGGGCGATTTCCCCAACGAGAAGGAGCAGTATTGATTCGGGATGCGAGAAGCATTCGGCCGGCGGCGGAACATGCGTTTGTTCCGCCGCCGACCCGTTTTTCGGGGTCGTCCGCCCGGTCCCGCGTGTGTCCGGCGCTGACGGTCCCGGTTGCCGTACGGTGCCCGTACGGTGCGGTGCGGTCGGCCCGGATGACCGCACGGCGCATGTCCGCCGCGGCGCTCCGTTACTTTTCCGGTTCGATTGTTAGGTTTTCTTGAGGAAAATGATTACTTTTGCGAGCAACAAAAATCCGCGTTCTTATGTCATTTATCAATGAAAGGGTTCAGCCCGAAGGACTTACGTTCGACGATGTGCTGCTCGTACCCGCCTATTCGGAAGTGTTGCCGCGAGAGGTCTCGGTTCAGACCCGTTTCTCGCGAAATATCCGGCTCAATATCCCCATCGTATCCGCCGCCATGGATACCGTGACCGAGGCCCCGCTGGCGATCGCTTTGGCGCGCGAAGGAGGCATCGGCGTGATTCACAAGAATATGTCCATCGCCGAGCAGGCGGCCCACGTGCGTCGTGTGAAGCGTGCCGAGAACGGCATGATCTACGATCCGGTGACCATCTCGAAGGATCATACGGTCAGCGATGCGCTGGCGATGATGCACGAGAACAAGATCGGCGGCATTCCCGTGGTCGACGGCGACCGGCGCCTGATCGGCATCGTCACCAACCGCGACCTGCGGTTCCAGCGCGACAAGGCGCGCCGCATCGAGGAGGTGATGACGCCCGGCGAGCGGCTGGTCACCACGCACAGCACCGAACTGGCCCATGCGCAGGAGGTGCTCTTGGGCAGCAAGATCGAGAAACTCCCCGTGGTCGACGACGACGGCCGGCTGGTGGGGCTGATTACCTATAAGGATATCACGAAAGTCCAGGATCATCCCAATGCGTGCAAGGACGCCAAGGGGCGTCTGCGCGTAGCCGCAGGGGTGGGCATTACGCCCGATGTGATGGAGCGCGTGGCGGCGCTGGTTGCCGAGAGCGTCGACGCCGTGGTGCTCGACTCGGCGCACGGCCATTCGGCCAATATCGTCCGGGCTCTCCGGCAGATCAAGGCAGCCTATCCGTCGCTCGACGTGGTGGTGGGCAATATCGCCACGGCCGAAGCGGCGCGCTTCCTGATCGACGCGGGGGCCGACGGCATCAAGGTCGGCATCGGTCCCGGCTCGATCTGTACGACCCGCATTATCGCGGGCGTGGGCGTGCCGCAGCTGTCGGCCATCTATGCGGCGGCCACCGAGGCGAAGCACTCCGGGATTCCGGTGATCGCCGACGGCGGACTGCGCTACTCGGGCGATATCGTCAAGGCGCTGGCTGCGGGCGGCGACTGCGTGATGATCGGTTCGATGTTCGCCGGCACGGAGGAGGCTCCGGGCGAGACGATCATCTACAACGGCCGCAAGTTCAAGTCCTACCGCGGCATGGGCTCGATCGACGCCATGAAGGCCGGTTCGGCCGACCGCTACTTCCAGAAGGGGTGCGAGGGGAACATCAACAAGCTCGTTCCCGAAGGAATCGTGGCGCGCGTGCCGTTCAAGGGGGCGTTGAGCGAGACGGTCTACCAGCTCATAGGCGGTGTCCGCTCGGGTATGGGCTATTGCGGGGCGAAGGACATCGCCGCGCTGCAGCAGGCCAAGTTCATCCGCATCACGGCGTCGGGCATGAACGAGAGCCATCCGCACGACGTGGCCATCACGCGCGAGGCGCCCAACTATTCGAGCGAACGGTAGGGCCCCGTCCGATACGAAAAAGCGAAGACTCCGATCATGCGACCCGATACGCCCGTAAATCCCGAAATCGCGGCCTGCGGCCTCTTTTGCGGGGCCTGCCGCAAGTTCGCGAAGGGCTCCTGCCCGGGGTGCCGTCCCAATGATAGGGCCTCCTGGTGCAAGGTGCGTAGCTGCTGTATCGAACACGGCTGGTGGAGCTGCGCCGAATGTACGCTGACGCAGCCCGAAGCTTGTGCGAAGTTCGACAATTGGGTGGCCAAACTATTCGGGGTCATATTCCGCTCCGACCGCCGGGGATGCGTCGAGCGTATCCGGGAGGTGGGATACGAGGCTTTCGCCGCCGAGATGAAGGCGGCCGGGCGGATGAACCGGCCGGTAAGAAAATGATAAATACGATATAGATGGAAAAGATTCTGATTCTCGACTTCGGCTCGCAGTACACGCAGCTCATCGCGCGGCGTGTGCGCGAGTTGAACGTCTATTGCGAGATTCATCCCTTCAACAAGATCCCGTCGCTCGACGAGTCGGTGAAAGGCGTGATTCTCTCGGGAAGCCCCTATTCCGTCCGCGACGAGCAGGCGCCTGCGCCCGACCTGTCGCAGATCAAGGGGCGGCTGCCGCTTCTGGGCGTCTGCTACGGGGCGCAGTACCTCGCGCAGGCCTACGGCGGCGCGGTGCAGCCGGCGCCGAGCCGCGAATACGGACGCGCGATGCTCACGGTGGGCGACGCTTCGGATGCGCTGATGCGTGAGCTTCCCGCCACGACCCAGGTGTGGATGTCGCATGGCGATACGATCACCGGCGTGCCCGCGAACTACCGCATCGTCGCCTCGACCGAGGATGTCCGCGTAGCGGCCTACCGCATCGAGGGCGAGCGGACCTGGGGCATCCAGTTTCACCCGGAGGTCTATCATTCGACCGACGGCACGCAGCTGCTGAAGAACTTCGTGGTTTCGATCTGCGGCTGTGCGCAGACATGGACCTCGGAGAGTTTCGTGGAGTCGACCGTGCGCGATCTGCGTGCGCGGCTGGGCGACGACAAGGTGGTGCTCGGCCTGTCGGGCGGCGTCGATTCGTCGGTGGCGGCCGTGCTGCTGCACCGGGCCATCGGCCGCAACCTCTACTGCATCTTCGTCGATTCGGGCCTGCTGCGCAAGAACGAGTTCGAGGAGGTGCTGGCCTCCTATGAGAACATGGGGCTGAATGTCAAGGGCATCAAGGCCGCGGACAAGTTCCTCGGCGACCTGGCGGGCGTCAGCGATCCCGAGAAGAAGCGCAAGATCATCGGCCGCGACTTCGTGGAGGTGTTCAACGAGGAGGCGCAGCGGCTGACCGACGTGAAGTGGCTGGCGCAGGGGACGATCTATCCCGACGTGATCGAGTCCTGCTCGGTCAACGGCCCTTCGGCCACGATCAAGTCGCACCACAACGTGGGCGGACTGCCCGAGAAGATGAACCTGCGCATCGTCGAGCCGCTGCGGCTGCTGTTCAAGGACGAGGTGCGCCGCGTAGGCCGCTCGCTCGGCATCTCCGAGCAGCTGATCGGCCGTCATCCCTTCCCCGGACCGGGGCTCGCCATCCGCATCCTGGGCGACATTACGCCCGAGAAGGTGGCCGTGCTGCAGGAGGTGGACAAGATCTACATCGACTCGCTGCGGGCGTCCGGGCTGTACGACAAGGTGTGGCAGGCGGGTGCGATCCTGCTGCCGGTGAAGAGTGTGGGCGTGATGGGCGACGAGCGCACCTACGAGAGTTGCGTGGCGCTGCGTGCCGTCACCTCGACGGACGGCATGACGGCCGACTGGGTCCACCTGCCTTACGAATTCCTGGCCGACGTGTCGAACGAGATCATCAACAAGGTGCGCGGGGTCAACCGCGTCGTCTACGACATCTCCTCCAAACCGCCCGCCACGATCGAGTGGGAGTAAGTTCCGGCGGCCGGATTCCGCCCTTGCTTCGGCTCCGGACGCTGCGATCCGGGAGGATTGTGCGCAGGATCTGCCACTTCTGCGGCGGCGCGTCTCTCCGTCCGCCTCGGCCTTCGGAGACGCCCTCCTCGCGCGGAGCATCCCTGCCTGCTGTCGCAGCCATCCGATACAATGATTCCGCCCCTGTCAGAAAATGCGCTGACAGGGGCGGAATCCGTTTTCCCGAGGACCTTCGCGGCGGGCGGAGGGGGCTATTCCATGTATCCGGTCACGACCTGCGGCTCCTCGCCGATCGCGGCCGTGAGCTCCTCGAGCTCGCCCCGCGCATTCTCGTAGCGGAACGTGTAGGTGCGGTTTTTGGGCAGCAGGAAGGTCAGGACGTCGTTCATGTCCTGCGTGGGCGAAGCCGTGCGTCCGCCTCCCATCTGCTCCGCACCGCAGAAGACGTCGACGTTGGCGGCGACCCGGTCGCCCGACTGCGCGGCGTGCGCCGCATCGCGGAACATGCGGAACGACACGGTCGTATGGGTTCCCTTTTCGGCCAGATCGTCCGCATAGGCGCGGTAGAGGTCGACGTAACGCTGCGTGACGTCGCAGGCGTGCACGTCGGTCGACGTTTCGTTCCAGACCATGGGGAAGGAGGTGCCCGTCGGGCGGAACGATACGGCGTAGATGCCGTAGGTCCGGTCGCCCGGGCGCGCCCTGCCCGCGTCGGCCAGGAACCACGAACGGTCGAGCGCCGTGGGGTAGTACTCGGTGAAATGCCACCGGCCGTCGATCCAGACCTCCGTCCAGCTGTGGTTGCCGCGGTCGTCGCTCCACGAGGGGGTGCCGGCGAACCGGGCCGGGATCCCCACGGCGCGCAGCGCGTCGACCAGCAGAATCGCCAGCCCCGTGCACGAGGCCATGTGCTGGCGCATCGATTCGGCGGGGTTCTGGTTCGTTTTTTCGCGCAGCGTGTTGTATTCGACGCCGACCTCCGCGCATATGCTGCGGTTCACCGAATCGACGGCGGCCCGCATGTCGCGGCATCCGGCTACACGGCGCGTGAACCGGGCGAGGAAGTCGGCCCGCCAGCTGTTGCGGATCTCGTCGACCGCGGCATAGGGCAGCACCTCGTTGAGGAAGATCGAGTCGGGCAGAGCGGCGCACCACGGAAAGGTGCGCCGTGCCTGCATGGCGAGGGCGACGTTTTCGCGCAGCAGCCCCGTGTGCAGCGTGTCGAGGTCACCCTGCGGCATGTGGGCGATCAGATAGGCCATGGCTTCGCGTTCGTCGCGGGGCGTCGCGTCGAGCAGAGCGCGGAGCGTGTCGGCCCGCGACGTGCGGGCGAGGGCCACGTCGAGCGGTGCGTCGTATGCAGCCGGGATGCCGGCTCCGTAGCGGCCGTGTCCGCATGCGGCGGCCGTCAGGCAGGCGAGAAGGAGGATCAGTCGTTTCATGGGTTGAATTGGGATGTGATGGCTCGGATGACGGCGGGATCGGCTTCGTAGAGGGCGTATTCGTCGACGGCGGCGCATCCGCCCATCGAGATGCCCGCCCGGCGGAAGCGCATGCCGCTGTCGTGCGGCTTCCGGGCGCTGAAGTGGAGGGCGTCGACCCCCGTGTCGGCGATCTGCCGCGCGTTGTCGGGGCGGATTCCGCTTCCGGCCATGATCGCGATGCGGCCCGCCGCCGCCGCGACCAGCGTGCGGAGTGTCCCGATGCCTTCGAGCGCCGTGTTGCGGCCGCCCGAGGTGAGGATGCGCCGGCAGCCTGCCCGTACGACCGCTTCGAGCGCCTCGTGCAGGTCGCGCGTCATGTCGAAGGCCCGGTGGAACGTGACGGCCATCGGACCCGCCTCGGCGACGAGCGCCGCCGTGCGCGGCAGGTCGATGCGCCCGTCGGGCGTCAGCAGCCCCAAGACCACGCCGTCGGCCCCGCACGCGCGGGCGAAACGGATCTCCTGTCGCATTTGTTCGAATTCGGTGTCGGTGTAGAGGAAGTCGCCGCCCCGCGGCCGGATCATGACGCTCAGCTCCAGGCCGGGAACGGCCCGCGCCATGCGGATGGCGGCGGCCGAAGGCGTGGTGCCGCCTTCGGCCGCTCCGGCGCAGAGCTCGACGCGCCGGGCGCCGCCGGTGCGCGCCGCTTCGCAGGAGGTGAGCGTGTAGGCGCAGACTTCGGTTTCGATCGGTTTCATCTTCGTTTCGGTTTGCCGGCCGCGGCTTTTATTCGGAGCTTGCTCCGCTCCGCGCTTTGAACGCACGGCGATGCGCGACGATGGACTCCATGTGCGCCGCGGCCCATTCGGTCAGCCGTTGGATCAGCGGGACGAGGGAGCGCCCCATCGGCGTGAGGGCGTAGTCGACCCGGGGCGGGACGACCGGAAAGACCGTGCGGGCGATGAGCCCGTCGGTCTCCAGGGCGCGGAGCGTCGACGACAGCACGCGCGACGATATGTCGGGGATCGCGCGGCGCAATTCGCTGAAGCGCACGGCTTCGTGCTCGCTCAGAATCAGGATCACGAGCAGCGACCATTTGTCGCCGAAACGGGAGACGACGTTGCGTATGGGGCAGATCTCGATGATCGAATATTTTTCGCTCTTTTGCTGCATGACGACGGATTCCGGGTGCGGGACGGCGGGCGTCCGCACGACAAAGATAAGCAATCCGTTCGGCAAATGCAAAGCCGGCGGCTCGGTTTCGCGCCGCTTCGGGAAAAGTCGAAAAAAGTTCGTTTTTTACGGGGCCCGCAACCGGCTGGATCTCTGCAAAAGCGAGCGGAAGGTTACTATGCGATGTTTTCGTAACCTCTTGATTGAATGGATCGAATGACATATCTTCGCTGCGTGTTAATCGAAAAACCAAAACAGACAGCGATGATGAAACGAATCGAAACGATCGCGGCGGCGGAACATTTCACGGCCGTCGAAGTGGGCCGGCTCGGCGAGCTGGGCGATTATGTGCTGGAGGCGGCTCCCGGGCTGCGGATTCCGGGCAAGGTTTTCGGCGGAGCGGCTTCGGGGGCTACCGGCAGCGATTTCTCCTTTCAGCTCATGGCTCCCGGCGCCGAGACCGGATTCCTGCACCGGCACAAGACGCACGAGGAGCTCTACTTCTTTCTGTCCGGACGGGGCGAATTCCAGGTGGACGGGCGGGTTTTCCCGGTCGGCGAAGGGAGCGTGGTGCGCGTGGCTCCGGAGGGCGTGCGCGCCGTGCGCAACAACGGCTCCGAGCCGCTCGCGGTGCTCTGCGTGCAGTACAAGGGGGCGACGTTCACGGCGGAGGATGCCGCCGATTACGAGATTCTCGACACGCCGGTGAACTGGTAAAGGCCTTCGCGGGCCGGATCGTCCGGGGATTCCGACGTCGAAGCGTCGGGACTCCCGGATTTTTTCGTGCGGTTTTCGCTGCCGGGGAGGGTGCGTGCGCGAATTTTCCCTATTTTTGTCCCGCGGTCTGGAATCCGGACGCCCTCCGTCGTCGGACGCGCTCTCCGTTTTTTCGGCTCTCCGTTTTTCGGCTCTCCGGCTCGGAGAGGCGGGCGAGTCGCGGGCGCCGGGTCCGGCCGTGAAGACAACAGGAAAATGACCGATTTCGCAGCCATAGATTTCGAGACGGCCAACGGCAAGCGTACGAGCGTTTGTTCGGTGGGCGTCGTCGTCGTGCGCGGCGGCGCGGTGGCGGACACGTTTTACAGCCTGATCCGTCCGCGCCCCAATTATTACAGCGCCTTTACCACGGCTGTCCACGGGCTGACCTACCACGATACGGTCGAGGCGCCCGATTTCGCCGAGGTGTGGCGCGAGGTGGCTCCGCGGATCGAGGGGCTGCCGCTGGTGGCGCACAATTCGCCTTTCGACGAGGGGTGTCTGCGCGCCGTCTTCGAACTCTACGGCATGCCCTGGCCCGGCTACCGGTTCTACTGCACCTGCCGTGCGTCGCGACGGGTCTTCGGCAGCCGGCTTCCCAACCATCAGCTTCATACGGTCTCGGCGGCCTGCGGATTCGATCTGACCCGCCACCACCACGCCCTGGCTGATGCCGAGGCGTGTGCGGCCATTGCGCTGAAGATTCTCTGATCCCGATCGTCGTCGCTCTGCGTCCGGCCGCATCCGCATGCCGGCGACGGATTGCGTGCGTCAGATTCCCAGTTCGAGCTGGAACCCGATCTGCCAGCGGTCGTAGTCGGGCGATGCGGCCCGGGTGCGGAATTCGTAGGAGATGTCGGTCTGCACCTTCAGGCTGTGCCCGATGATGTAGCGGGTGAGGCCCAGCGTCGTCCGGTTCCGGCGCGCGTAGCCCGCGGCGTGCCGGATCCGCCGTTCGGGAAAGAGCGTCGAATTGCGCAGCGCGATCTCCCAGCGGCGGCGGATTAGGTAGCTCGTCTGCACGTTCAGGCCGCAGCCGGTGTAGACGAAGGCCGACTCCTCGCCGGCGAAGAGCGGACGGCCGCAGGCGCGTCCCATGAAGTCGGCGCAGAATGCGAACCCTCTGTATTTTAGGATGAAATCCACGAAATAGGAGTTCAGGTCGCGATGCTCGCCTTCGGGCATCTCGGCCCCGTGCTGGCCCTTCAGCCGCGTGGCCCGGTGGTTGAAGCAGTAGGCTGCGGCCAGCAGGATCTTCGCCTGCGCTTCGTGGGCGTAGTCACCTTCGGTGACCTCGCCCTTGGCCGAAAAGCGTCCGGTCGGAAAGAGCTCCAGCCGGGCCGTATAGGCCAGGTTGCCGTTTTTCGTGTGGTTCCAGTTGCGCCCTTCGCCCAGGGTGACCGACCCTTTGGCCGCCAGGTCGAATCCGGCGGAGCGGTTGAGGTTGAATTCGCCGAAGAGACCGAAGTCGCGGCCGAGGTTGAACTCGCCGTTGACGATGCTGCGGTCGACGAACTGGAGCGCGCCCGACGAGTTGGTCTGGGCGCGGTTGGCCTTGATCTTGGTCTGGCCGAGTCCGATGTTCCACCGGGCGTTGTGCACGTAGTAGACCGCCGCGTCCTGGATGATGTTGGTGCTGCCGTCGGGCAGATGCCGCGAGTCGGACGAGCTGAATCCCAGCTGGATCGAGTAGACCAGCTTGGGCGAATGGACATAGCCGTCGAGCCGCAGCCGCAGCCGTTTGACGCGCGCTTCGGTGCGGGTGAGCGAGAAGTCGCGGTCGAAGTCGAGACCGACGACATTCTGCATGCGGAAGCGGAGCGTCGTCTTGAAGCGCCTGTTCCGCGACTGGAAGGTGATTCCCCTGCCTATTTCGATGTTGGGCAGGTTGCGGAGCCGTTCGATCAGCTCGTCGTCGAGCGAGTCGGCCGGGATCCGTTCGTCCGCGGCTGGCGGAGCCTGCGCCTGCGCCTGCGCTTGCCGCAGGCCCGGCCCCGCCAGCCCCGCGAGCAGAAGAAGTGCGGTGAGCAATCTCATGGGATGTCTGTTCGTTTGCCGAACGCGCAGGATGCAATTATTGTGCACGAACGGAGGACGATCCGTGCGTCTGCTTCGTGCGCGCCGTGCGGAAAGGCCGGCGACGGCGACGCACCCCCGGCCGGCGGCGAAATAAATCCGTCCCGACGGGGCCCATTCCGCGATTATTTTGTATCATTGGCTTCGCCCAAGATACTCCCGCCCGGCAAAATGCGAGAGGGCTTGCTTTTGCGCCCGCTTATTCGTATCTTTGCGAAACATTTGAAGAAATAATCGGCAGGCCGGCGGCCTGTTTGCTCATGGAATACATATATCGCGACAATCCGGTTTTCGTCGACTGTCGGGGCGAAGGCCCCGCCGTGCTGCTGCTGCACGGGTGGGGGTGCGACCATACCGTCTTCGAATCGCTGCGCGAACAGCTGCGTGCGTACCATACGGTCTATTCGTTCGATCTGCCCGGTTTCGGCCGCTCGGCGGAGCCGGACTCTGTGTGGGGCGTGGAGGAGTATACGCAGCTGATCGAGGCGTTCGTCCGCGACCGGGAAATCGGGTCGCCCTCGCTGGTCGGCCATTCGTTCGGCGGCCGCGTGGCGCTGCTCTACGCGTCGCGCAACCGGGTCGAGCGGCTGATGCTGGTCGATGCCGCCGGGGTGAAGCCCGTGCGCACGTGGCGCTACTACTGGCGGGTGTACAGCTACAAGTTCCTGCGCCGCTGCGTGCAGGCGCTGCTGTCCCGCGACCGGGCGGAGCGTTTCATCGAACGGTGGCGCAGACGGCGCGGCTCGTCCGACTACGGCAATGCCTCGCCCCGGATGCGAGCCGTGCTGTCGAAGGTCGTGAACGAGGACCTGCGCGGCGTCATGCCGCGGATCGGGGCCCCTGCGCTGCTGTTCTGGGGCGAAAACGACACGGCGACGCCGCTGCGCGACGCCCGCATCATGGAGAAGCTGATCCCCGACGCGGGGCTGGTCGCGGTGCCGGGCGCCGGGCATTTCTCTTTTCTGGAGCGGCCGGCTCTGTTCGCGGCCGTAGTACGAAGTTTCTTTAATCTCGATCGGCAATGAACTGGTTCGCGCTTCTGTTTGCGGCGGTTTTCTGCGTCGCCTGGTTTTTCACGGTGCGTTACGACGTGCAGATGTTCCAGCAGAACTCCTACCGCCGCGGGCGGTATTTCACTTGGCTGAAAGGGGGCAATCTGCTGGCCCATCGCCGGGGCTGGACCCTGCTGCTGCCGCTGCTGGCGCTCGACGGCCGGACGGCGTGGGGCGCCGTGGCGCTGATGGGCTGGCTGGCGTGGCGCGAGGCCGTCCAGACCTACAGGCAGCCGCTGGTCTTTACGGCGCGGGTGATCCGGCTCTATACGACCTGTGCGGCGCTCGTCGCACTGACGTTGTTCGCCGTGCGGGCGGCGTATCCTGCGGCCTGTTACGCGGCGGCGGGCGGAATCCTCGTCTTCTCCAACCTCTTCATGCTGCTGGCCGATGCGGTCAACAAGCCGCTCGAGCGGGCCATCGGCCGATGGTACTATTGCGATGCGCGTCGGCGGCTGGAGTCGATGCGCGGCCTGCGCGTGATCGGCATCACGGGCAGTTTCGGCAAGACCAGCACCAAACATTTCCTTTACCGCATCCTGTCGGAGAAATACAACGTGCTGATGACCCCCGGCAATTACAATACGACGCTGGGCGTCGTCCGCACGATCCGCGAGCGGCTGCGGCCCCACCACCAGGTCTTCCTCGTCGAGATGGGGGCCAAGCAGCGTGGCGACATCCGCGAGATCTGCGAACTGGTGCATCCCGAAACGGGCATCGTCACGTCGGTGGGCGAAATGCATCTGGAGACGTTCGGCTCGCTCGACAACGTCCGCCGCACGAAGTTCGAACTGATCGACGCGCTGCCCGAGGGCGGCACGGGCGTCGTCAACCTCGATTCGGAGCCCATCGCGCTCGCACGGCCCGCCCGCCCGACGGTCGGCTATGCGATCGTGGCCGAAGGGGCGGACTATCGGGCCGTGAACGTGTGCTATTCGCCGGCCGGGACGACGTTCGACGTGCAGACGCCCGCGGGATTGCGCAAAGGCTACGAGACCAAGCTGCTGGGCGAAGGCAACCTGCTCAACATCCTGGCCTGCCTGGTCGTGGCGGACCGGCTGGGCGTGCCCGAGCGCAAGCAGCGGATCGCGGTCGCGCAGCTGCAGCCGGTCGAACACCGGCTCAGCCGTCGCACGACGCCGGGGCGCGTCACGGTGCTCGACGACGCCTACAATTCCAATCCGCAGGGGGCGCGCATGGCGCTCGCGGTGTTGCGGGAGTTCCGGATCGAGGCGGGCGGACGGCGGATCGTCGTCACGCCGGGATTCGTCGAACTGGGGGTGCGCCAGGCGGCGGCGAACCGCGAACTGGGCCGCGAGATGGCTGCGGCGTGCGACTATGCGGTGGTGGTCAACGCCACCAATCGCGAAGCCATCGCGGCGGGGCTGGCCGAGGCCGGTTTTCCGGCCGACCGGATCGTGCTGGCCGATACGTTCGCCGAGGCTTCGGCCCGGTTGGCCGGCTGCCTGCGGGCGGGCGACGTGGTGCTCTACGAGAACGATCTGCCCGACTCGTTCCGTTGATTCCGAAGGAGAAATTCGATATTTACATATTTTTTACGGCAATGAAAATTACAGTAGGCGTCATATTCGGCGGGCGTTCGGTCGAGAACGAGATTTCCGTCATCACGGCCAACCAGACCATCGAAGCCATGGATCCGAGCCGCTACGAGGTCGTCCCCATCTATATCGCCAAGAACGGCAAGTGGTACAGCGGACCGGAGCTGCTCGACGTGGCCAACTACCGCGACATGCAGCGGCTCCTGCGCCGCACGGACGAGGTCTATCTGCGCCCCGTCTACGGCGACAACCGGCTCTACCGCCGGAAGCGGTGGTTCGGACAGCGGAGCGTCGTCGCGCGGCTCGACGTGATCCTCCCGGCCCTGCACGGCACCAATTGCGAGGACGGCTCGTTCCAGGGGGTGATCGAATTCACGGGCATTCCCTATGCCGGGTGCAATCCGCTGGCTTCGGCCAACGGCATGGACAAGATCACGATGAAGATGATCCTCAAGGAGTGCGGCATCCCGGTGGTGGGCTACGTCTGGTTTTCGGACAAGGAGTGGCAGAACGAGAAACAGGCCGTCGTCGACCGCATCGAGCGGAAACTGGGCTATCCCGTGATCGTGAAGCCCGCCAATTCGGGCTCGAGCGTGGGCATCGCCGCGGCGCACGACCGCGAACAGCTCGTCGAGGCGATCGACGGTGCGGCGAACTTCACCAACCGTCTGATCGTCGAGAAGCTGGTCGAGCAGCTCAAGGAGATCAACTGCTCGGTGCTGGGCAACTATTACGAGTGCGAGGCTTCGGTTTGCGAGGCGCCGGTGCGCAGCGGCGAGATCCTGAGCTACGCCGACAAGTACCTCGGGGGCGGCAAGACGAAGGTGTCGCAGGGCATGGAGTCCACCGTGCGCGAGATTCCCGCCCGGCTGCCGCAGACCGCGACCGACTTCATCCGTAAGTGCGCGGTGGATACGTTCAAGGCGCTGGCCTGCGACGGCGTGGCCCGCATCGACTTCATGATCGACGAGGCGACGGGCAAGATCTATGTCAACGAGATCAACACGATTCCCGGGTCGTTGTCCTACTATCTGTGGGAGGCATCGAACGTGCCGTTCCCCATGCTGGTCGACCGGCTGGTGGACCTCGCGTTCGAGCGCAAGCGCGATGCCGGGTTCAAGACGATCGACTTCGGCGGCAACATCTTCAACTGCATGCCCGCGGGCGGATCGAACGGCAAGGCGGGCGGCAAATTCGGCGGTAAATCGGGCGGCAAGTTCGGCTGGGGCCCGAAGATGCGAAAATAGCGGCCCCGCGATGTAGACATCGGCACGGAGACTCGAATCCGGATTGTCCGGACCGGACGGATCGCGATACGCGGCGGCGCACCGGGAGTGCGGCGCCGTTTTTTGCGTCGGGACGGGAGTGGGTCCGGGCTGGGCCGACGATACGAAAAAAGCGACGGACCGGAATCCGTCGCTTTTTTGCGGAGAGTGGGGGATTCGAACCCCCGGTACAGTAATCCCGTACGTCAGTTTAGCAAACTGGTGGTTTCAGCCACTCACCCAACTCTCCGGTCGCTCTTTCGCGAAACGGATCTCGCAATGCGCCCGCTCGCCGCGAGTCGCTGCCGCCGGGGCGGTAAATCCGCCGTCCCGCTCCGTTTCTCCGAAAGGGTGTGCAAATATAGCATCTTTTCGGCGAAATACAAAGCATCGACGATAAAATTTCTCTTTTCTCGGCTTCTGATCGGCCGCACGGTCGGACGGGGCGGAGGAGTCCGGTCGGCGATTCCGGATCCGGCGGACTGGCCGCGGGGCTCTCTCCGGGCGGCGTCGTGGTGCGCGTCGGCCGTCGGCGCTCGGCCCAGATGGCGGCGGCCGCCCGGTTTTTCCGGCACCGGATGCGGTTCGGAACCAAAATTGTGAAATGCGGATTCGGATAGTATGCGGTTTTTTGTGTATCTTTGTACGATTATTCGTTGACAATGGCAGATACGGAAAAAGAGATATTGGAGCAGATCGGCGGTCGGGAGTACAAGTACGGCTTCACGACCGAGATCGAAACGGAGACCATCCCCAAAGGACTCTCGGAGGAGGTCGTCCGCCTGATTTCCGCCAAGAAGGGCGAGCCCGAATGGATGACCGAGCGGCGCCTGAAGGCCTATCGGCACTGGCTGACGCTCGAGCCGCCGACCTGGGCGCACCTGACGATCCCTGAGATCGATTTCCAGGATATCATCTACTATGCGGCGCCCAGGCCGCCCAAAAAACTTGGGTCGATGGACGAGGTCGATCCCGAACTGAAACGTACGTTCGAGAAGCTGGGCATTCCGCTCGAGGAGCAGATGGCGCTGGCGGGCGTGGCCGTGGATGCCGTGATGGACTCGGTGTCGGTCAAGACCACTTTCAAGGAGACGCTGGCCGAAAAGGGCATCGTCTTCTGTTCGATGGCCGAGGCGATCCGCGACTATCCGGAGCTGATCCGCAAATACCTGGGCAGCGTGGTGCCCCATACCGACAATTTCTATGCGGCGCTCAACGCGGCGGTCTTTTCCGACGGGTCGTTCTGCTACATCCCCAAGGGGGTGCGGTGCCCGATGGAGCTTTCGACCTATTTCCGCATCAACGCGGCGGGGACGGGGCAGTTCGAGCGGACGCTGATCGTGGCCGACGAAGGGGCCTACGTGAGCTATCTGGAGGGCTGCACGGCGCCGCAGCGCGATGAGAACCAGCTGCATGCGGCAGTGGTGGAGATCGTCGTCGAGCGCGATGCGGAGGTGAAGTACTCCACGGTTCAGAACTGGTATCCGGGCGATCGCGAGGGGCGCGGCGGCGTCTACAACTTCGTCACCAAGCGCGGCCTGTGCCGCGAGAACGCCCGGCTGTCGTGGACGCAGGTCGAGACCGGATCGGCCATTACGTGGAAATACCCGAGCTGCATCCTGGCGGGCGACAACTCCGTCGGGGAGTTCTATTCGGTGGCCATGACCAACAATTTCCAGCAGGCGGACACGGGGACGAAGATGATCCATGTCGGGCGGAACACCCGCAGCCGGATCGTGTCGAAAGGCATTTCGGCGGGCAGCAGCCAGAACTCCTACCGCGGACTGGTGCGCGTGGCCAAGGCTGCGGAGCATGCCCGCAACTATTCGCAGTGCGACTCGCTGCTCATCGGCGACCGTTGCGGTGCGCATACGTTCCCGGTGATCGACGTGCGCAACCGCACGGCGGTGGTCGAGCACGAGGCCACTACGTCGAAGATTTCGGAGGATCAGCTTTTCTACTGCAACCAGCGCGGTCTCACGACCGAGGATGCCGTGGGGCTGATCGTCAACGGCTATGCCCGCGAGGTGCTCGCCAAGCTGCCGATGGAGTTCGCCGTCGAGGCGCAGAAGCTGCTGGCCCTGCAGCTGGAGGGCAGCGTGGGGTAGCCGGGGCGGAGAGATGCGCCGCGGCGCCGGGAAAGACTGATATAAAGTAAAAAACTGACGAAAAAATATGTTGAGCGTTAAAAATCTGCATGCCTCGGTCGACGGCAAGGAGATTCTCAAGGGGATCGACCTGGAGGTGAAGGCCGGCGAGGTGCATGCCATCATGGGGCCCAACGGCTCGGGCAAGTCGACGCTGGCCTCCGTGCTCGCGGGCAATGAGAAATTCACGGTCACGGCCGGATCGGCCGAGTTCCTGGGGCGCGATCTGCTGTCGATGCCCATCGAGGAGCGGGCGCGGCTGGGGCTGTTTCTCGGGTTCCAGTATCCGGTCGAGATTCCGGGCGTCACGATGGCCAATTTCATGAAGCTGGCCGTCAACGAGCATCGCAAGTACCGCGGCGAGGAGCCGCTGACGGCGGGGCAGTTCCTCAAGCTCATGCGCGAGAAGAGCGCTGTGGTCGAGCTGGATTCGAAGCTCACCTCGCGGGCCGTGAACGAGGGTTTCTCTGGCGGCGAGAAGAAGAAGAACGAGATCTTCCAGATGGCGATGCTCGATCCGAAGCTGGCCATTCTCGACGAGACCGATTCGGGGCTGGACATCGACGCCCTGCGCATCGTCGCCACGGGGGTCACGCGGCTCCACACGCCGCAGAACGCCACGGTGGTCATCACGCACTACCAGCGTCTGCTGGACTACATCGTGCCGGATTACGTGCATGTGCTCTATAAGGGCCGGATCATCCATTCGGGCGACAAGACGCTCGCGCTGAAGCTCGAGAAGGAGGGTTACGACTGGCTTATCAACGATTACAGGGAGGAGTGATGGAGCTGACGAACCGAATACGCGAGGCGGGTTTCCGTCCGGTCGCGGGCGATGCGCTGCGCATCGACGCCACGGAGCCGACGGCGTTTCTGGCCGAAAATCCCGGGACGCTCGCCGTGGAGGTCGCCGCCGGCTGCCGGGCGCAGCTGGTCGTGCTTTGCGGCGCACCGACCGCCGCGGAGCTGCGCATCGTGCTGGGGACCGGTGCTGCGCTGGAGGCGGCCGTGGTGTTTCTCTCCGAGGCGTTCGCCGAAATCTCCGTCGTACAGGAGGCGCAGAGCAGCTGCCGGCTGACGACGGCGCAGTTCGTTTCGTCCGAGATGCGGTGCCGGATCGGCCTGGAGGGCCGCGGCGCCGAGAACGAACTGAAGGGTTTCTTCGTGGCGGCCGGGACGGAGCATTGCGTCGCGGAGATCCGCACGGAGCACCGGGCGACCGATTGCCGCAGCGATTCGACGGTGCGCGGCGTGGCGGGCGGCGCGGCGCGCGGCGAATTCAGGGGCATGGTCTACGTGGCGCCCGGAGCGCAGCGGACCGATGCCCGGCAGCAGAACCGCAACGTGCTGCTCGGCGAGGCGGCGCGCATCGAGACGCAGCCCCAGCTGGAGATCTATGCCGACGACGTGAAGTGCTCGCACGGCGCCACGGTCGGACTGCTGGACGGCGAGGCGGTGCTCTACATGCGTCAGCGCGGCCTGAGCGAAAATCAGGCCCGCAGTTTGCAGATCGAAGGGTTCGTCGGCGAGGTCGTGTCGCATTGCGGCATCGGGCCGTTGTCCGGGCTGCTGACGGAGGCCGTCGCCGCGAAGCTGGAAAAAATGTAAGACATGGAGCGTTTCGATATCGGAAAAATACGCGCGGAGTTCCCGATCCTGGCGCGCGAGGTCTACGGAAAACCGCTGGTCTACCTCGACAGCGGCGCTACGGCGCAGAAGCCGCAGTGCGTGATCGATGCGGTCGACCGGCTCCACGCCCGCTTCAATGCGAGCATCCACCGGGGCGTGCACTGCCTGTCGGAGGAGATGACCGACCGCTACGAGCAGGCGCGCGAACGCATCGCCGCCTTCGTGGGTGCGGCCGAAAAGGAGGAGATCGTCTTCACGGCGGGTGCCACGGCGTCGCTCAATACGGTGGCCTATGCCTGGGGCGAACGCTTCGTCGGCGCGGGCGACAATATCGTCGTCAGCGAGATGGAGCACCATTCGAACATCGTGCCGTGGCAGATGCTGGCCCTGCGCAAGGGCGCCGAGATCCGGGTGCTTCCGTTCGACGACGAGGGGCGCCTGATGACCGAACGGCTGGATGCGCTGCTGGACGGGCGGACGAAGGTCGTGGCGGTGACGCAGGCCTCCAATACGCTCGGCACGCGGCCCGAACTGCGGCCGCTGATCGACGCGGCCCACGCCGCAGGCGCGGTCGTCGTGGTCGACGGATGCCAGGGCGTCGTGCACGGAGGGGCCGATGTCCGGGCGCTCGACTGCGATTTCTACGCCTTTTCGGGGCACAAGCTCTACGGGCCGACGGGAATCGGCGTGCTCTACGGCAAGCGGGCGCTGCTCGAGGCGATGCCGCCGTTTCTCGGCGGCGGGGATATGGTCGACCGCGTGTCGTTCGAGCGGACGACCTATGCGCCCGTTCCGCTGAAGTTCGAGGCCGGAACCTCCAATTTCGTGGGGGCGATCGGGCTGGCCGAGGCGGTGCGTTTCCTGGGCGATCTCGATCCGGCGGCTGTCGAGGCGCACGAGCGGTCGCTGCTGCGGCGCGCCGCCGAGCGGCTGTCCGCGATCGACGGGCTGCGGATCTACGGCACGACGGCGGACAAGTGCGCCATCGTGTCGTTCAATATCGACGGGGTGCATCCGTACGACGTGGGGATGATCCTCGACAAGCTGGGGATCGCCGTGCGTACGGGGCAGCACTGCGCCGAACCCGTCATGACCCATTACGGCGTGCCGGGCATGTGCCGGGCCTCGTTCGCGCTCTACAATACGGAGGAGGAGGCCGATGCGCTGGCCGACGGCGTGGCGCGTGCCGTGCGGATGTTGCGTTGAATACCGGGCCTGCCGGGCGGAACGGCCCGCGGCCCGACCCGAATTTAAAGACTGAAACCTATGCTGATCGTACTCGAAGGACTCGACGGGGCGGGCAAATCGACCCAGATACGCAAGCTGCGGCGCTGGTTCGCCGAGCGGGGCGTGCAGAGCGAATATCTGCACTTCCCGCGTTTCGATGCGCCGGTCTACGGCGAGCTGATCGCCCGCTACCTGCGTGGCGAATTCGGCGATGCGGACCGGGTGGATTCCTATCTGGTGGCGCTGCTTTTCGCCGGCGACCGGGCCGATGCCGCACCGCTCATCCGCGGCTGGCTCGATGCGGGTCGTGCGGTGATTCTCGACCGCTATGTCTGGTCGAACGTCGCCTATCAGTGCGCCAAGACGGAGGGCACGGAGGAGGAGCGCCGGCGGCTGATGCGGTGGATTCTCGATCTCGAATACGGCTACCACGGGCTGCCGAAGCCCGATCTGTCGCTGTTTCTCGACGTGCCGTTCGCCTTCACCGAGCGCAAGCTGGCGCAGACGCGCGAGGGGGATGACCGCAGCTACCTGAACGGCGGCAGGGATATTTACGAGTCGTCGCTCGCCCTGCAGCGCCGGGTCCGCGAGACGTACCTCGCGGCGGCGCGCGAAGATGAGCGGCTCGAAGTGGTGGATTGCAGCGACGCGTCGGGGGCGATGGATACGCCCGAGGCGATTTTCGCAAGAATCGTCGGAGCGCTGGCTCCGTTATCGGAATAGACGGCATGGCAAACAAAACGTTTCGGATAGCGACGGCCGTCTGCCGTATCGTCTTGGCCTGTACGTTCATCGTCTCGGGCTTCCTGAAAGTGATCGACCCGTGGGGCACCTCGCTGAAGGTCAACGAATACCTGTCGATCTACGGCGTCGAGTTCCTGCGCGCGGGGAGCATGCCCTTTTCGATCTGGCTCTGCGGCGCCGAGCTGATGATGGGGTGCATGCTGCTGTGCAAGGTGCGGATCCGGCTGGTGTCGATCTTCGCGCTGGTGTCGATCGCATTTTTCACGCTGCTGACGTTCCTGAGCGCCACGTGGATCCCGGTGGAGGACTGCGGCTGTTTCGGCGAGGCGCTCAAGCTCACGCCGTGGCAGACGTTCGCCAAGAACCTGGTGCTGCTGCCGATGGCCTTCGTGGTGTGGCTGCGCTACCGCCCGGACCGGATTTTCGCGTTCAAGCCCGTCGAGGTGCTGCTGACGCTGACCTTCTTCTGCATGTCGATGTATCTGGGCATCTATTGTTACAAGCATCTGCCGCTGATCGATTTCCTGCCCTACAAGGTCGGCGTCGATATCTACGGCGCGATGCACGAGGCGGAGCAGGAGAGCGACCAGGCGCAGACGGTGCTCGTATGCCGGAACCGCAGGACCGGCAAGCTGCGCGAGTTCTCGCTCGACGACCGCCAGTGGCAGGACGAGACGAAGTGGGAGTGGGTGGAGACGCGCACGGACGACGATTTCGAGGGGATTCAGCCCCTGATCGGCGAATTCGCGCTGCGCGACGCTTCGGGCGACGTGACCGAGGAGATTCTCACCATGCCGGGAACGGTCTATCTGATCTGCGTCACCTCGTTCGACCGGCTTTCGCACGGCTGCGAACAGCGTCTGGCGGCGCTGGTGCGCAGGGCCGAAGCCGAGGGTGCCCTCGCCGTCTGTCTCACGCCGCAGCCGCTGGACGGGAACTTTTCGCATGCGTTCGACGGCGGTCCGGCGGTCCGGTGCTGCAATATCGACGCCTCGACGATGAAGACGATGCTGCGTGCCGATAACGGCGTGGTGGTGCTCGACGACGGCGTGATCCGGGCTAAAAGGAATTGTCGCGATATTCGTCCGTAGGGACGGGCCGCGGCGTGTGGT
The DNA here is from genome assembly GCA_948442615.1 of uncultured Alistipes sp. Taxonomy (GTDB): domain Bacteria; phylum Bacteroidota; class Bacteroidia; order Bacteroidales; family Rikenellaceae; genus Alistipes. Next base: position 5,747 of record CAOJSG010000024.1, on the reverse strand, counting down.
ATGAAAGTTGACTTCGGGCATCCGAAGTCAACTTTCTCATTATGATACGTTCCGCTCTCATTCCCGTTGCCGCGGCGCTGGCCTGCGGCTGCGGCCGGACGCTCGCCGAGCCCGATGCCGTGCGGCCCGTGAAGACCGAAACGGCGGCCGGTGCGGCCTATGTCGACAAGGATTTCGTCGGCATGGCCACGCCCGACGACGCCGTGAATCTCGCTTTCAAACTGGCGGGGCAGGTGCTCGACCTGCCCGTGACGCAGGGGCAGCAGGTGCGCCGGGGAGAGCTCCTGGCGGAGCTGAATCCGCGGGATGTCGAGCTGCAGGTCTCGGCGGACCGCTCGGCCTACGAGCAGGCGTCGTCGCATCTGTCGCGCATCCGGCGCCTGCTGGAGCGCGAGGCCGTGTCGCGGCAGGAGTACGAGGCCGCCCGGACGCAGTACGCCCAGGCGCAGGCCGCCTACGAGAATTCGAAGGACATGCTGAGCGATACGAAACTGCGGGCGCCGTTCGCCGGAGTCGTCGAACAGACGTTCGTCGACAATTTCGAGCGCGTGCAGGCCGGCCAGAGCATCGTCCGCATCGTCGACCCGGTCACCACGACCGTGAAATTCACCATGCCCGAGAGCGGCCTTCCGCTGCTCGCGCAGTCGGGGACCCGCTTTTCGGTGGTTTTCGACAACTACCGCGACGCGACCTTCGCCGCCGTGCTGAAGGATTATGCCAAGACTTCGTCCGACGCTTCGGGATTCCCCGTGTCGCTGCGGCTTACCGACGTCGACACCCTCCGCTACCGCATCTCGCCCGGCATGTCCTGCACCGTCACGCTGCGGAGCGCCGATCCGGTCCCGGGAGCGGTGTCGCTGCCTCTGACGGCGATCTACGCACCGGCGGAGGGCGGCGACTACGTGTGGATCGTGGAGCCGGACGACCGGGTCCGGAGGCAGGCCGTGACGCTCGGCGAACCGTTCGGCCGCGACCGCGTGCTGATCGACCGCGGCGTCGCGGCGGGCGACCGGGTGGTCGTGGCGGGCGTCTATCGCCTGCGCGAAGGCGAACGGGTACGGATCTTACGGTAGCCGGCCATGAATCTCCCCGAATATTCCATTCGCAATGCGAAGGTGGTCTGGTTCTTTCTGGCCGTCCTGCTGCTGGGCGGCACGGCCGGGTTCTTCACGCTGGGCAAGAAGGAGGACTCGGTCTTCGTCATCAAGAGCGCTTCGCTCGTCTGCTCCTATCCGGGCGCCTCGCCCGCCGAGGTCGAACAGCTCGTCTCCGAGCCGATCGAACGCGAAGTGCAGTCGATGCGCCGCGTGCACAAGATCACGTCGGAGTCCTACTACGGGCTTTCGAAGATCCTGGTCGAACTGGATCCGGCCGTCTCCGCGTCCGAGATCCCGCAGCTCTGGGACGAGCTGCGGCGCAAGGTGCTCAACATCGAACCCCGGCTGCCGGCCGGCGCTTCGGCGATCACCGTGGCCGATGATTTCGGCGACGTCTACGGCATCTATTACGGCCTTTCGGCCGACGAGGGCTTCTCCGACTCCGAGCTGCGCGACTGGGCGCAGCGGATCAAGACCGCGCTGGTGACGGTCGGCGGCGTGCAGAAGGTGACGCTGTTCGGCGAGCAGACGCCCGTGGTGAACGTCTACGTGAGCCTCGCGACGCTGGCCAACTTCGCCATCCGTCCCGAGACGATCCTCTCGACCATCGGCCAGCAGAACACCGTGGTGGACAGCGGCGAGAAGCAGGCCGGGGCGCTCGAAATCCGCATCCTCGAGGACGGCGCCTACCGTTCGCTCGACGACATCGCCGATCAGCTGCTCAGCGCGGCGGACGGGAAGCAGTACCGGCTGGGCGACATCGCCCGCGTCGAGCGGGGACACGCCGAGCCGCCCTCGACGCTCATGCGCATCGACGGCCGCCGAGCCATCGGCATCGGCGTCTCGACCGAAGCCCGGGCCGACGTGGTGAAGACGGGCGACCGCATCGAGCGCGAGCTGGCGCTGCTGACCCGGCGGATGCCGCTGGGCATCGAACTGACGGTGCTCTATCCCGAGAACCGGATCGCCCGCCAGGCCAATGCGACTTTCGTGCTCAACCTGGCCGAATCGGTCGGCATCGTCGTGCTCATCATCATGCTGGTGATGGGCTTCCGGGCCGGCGTGCTCATCGGCAGCTCGCTGCTCTTTACGATCGGGGGCACGCTGCTCGCGATGCAGTTCGCGGGCGAGGGGCTCAACCGCACGTCGCTGGCCGGCTTCATCATCGCCATGGGCATGCTGGTCGACAATGCGATCGTGGTGACGGACAATGCCCAGAACGCCATGCTGCGGGGTGCGGAACGGCGTCTGGCGCTGATCGACGGCGCCAACGGCCCGCGCTGGAGCCTGCTGGGCGCCACGCTGATCGCCGTCTTTTCGTTTCTGCCGCTCTACCTGGCGCCGTCGGCCGTGGCCGAGATCGTCAAGCCGCTGTTCGTGGTGCTGGCGCTGTCGCTGCTGCTCAGCTGGGTGCTGGCGCTGACGCAGACGCCCCTGTTCGGCGATCTTCTGCTGCGCGTCCGGCCGGCGGCGCACGATCCCTACGACACGCGGTTCTACCGCTCGTTCGACCGGCTGCTGGCCGTCCTGCTGCGCCGGCGGTGGACGGTGGTCGCAGCGGTCGCGGTGCTGTTCGCCGCTTCGCTCTACGCGATGGGGCGCATGCCGCAGAACTTCTTCCCGTCGCTCGACAAACCCTATTTCCGGGCCGACGTGCTGCTGCCCGAAGGCTTCGGAATCCGCGATACGGAGCGCAGCCTGCAACGGATGGAGGCGTGGCTGCGGGAACAGCCCGAGGTGAAGACCGTTTCGACGACGGCCGGCGCCACGCCTCCGCGCTACTATCTGGCCAGCAGCAGCGTCTCGCTGCGGCCCAATTTCGGCAATCTGCTCGTCGAACTGCACGACAAGCGGCAGACCGGGGCGGTCGAGGCGCGTTTCGCCCGGCACGTCGCGGAGGAGTATCCCGACGTGTGGCTGCGGTCGTCGCTGTTCAAGCTGTCGCCCGTGCCGGATGCGGCCATCGAGTTCGGTTTCATCGGCTCCGACGCCGATACGCTGTGCATGCTCGCACACCGGGCCGAGGAGATGATGTGGCGCACGCCGGGAGCGACGAACATCCGCAACAGCTGGGGTTGCCGGGTGCCGACGTGGCTGCCCGTCTATTCGCAGATGAAGGGGCAGCGGATCGGACTGTCGCGCAGCCAGATGGCGCGCGGCATTACGGTCGCCACGCAGGGCTATCCGCTGGGCGAGTACCGCGAGGGGGATCGTTTCATGCCCATCCTGCTCAAGGACGAGAACATCGGCAACTACAATCTGACCAACCTCCAGACGCTGCCCGTCTTCACGCCGCGCGGCCGGGTCTTTCCGCTCGAACAGGCCGTCTCCGATTTCCGCTTCGAATTCCGCCGCAGCGTGGTGAAGCGCTACAACCGGCAGCGGGTCGTGAAGGCGCAGTGCGATCCGGGGCGCGGGGTCAATACCAAGGAGCTGTTCGTCCGGCTGCGCGATTCGGTGGGGCGGATTCCGCTGCCCGAAGGCTATGCGATGCGGGTTTTCGGCGAGGAGGAGAGCCAGGCCGAGTCGAACGCCGCGCTGGCGGCCAACATGCCGTTGACGCTGGTGTTGATCGTGGTCGTGCTGCTGCTGCTGTTCCGCAACTACCGCGATCCGGCCTTGATCCTGCTCATGCTGCCGCTCATCTTCATCGGCGTGGTCCTGGGACTGGCCGCGACGGGCAAGACGTTCAATTTCTTTTCGCTGCTGGGGCTGCTGGGGCTGGTCGGCATGAACATCAAGAATGCCGTGGTGCTGGTCGAGCAGATCGGCGTGCTGCGGGCCTCGGGCGTCGCACCTTACGAGGCGCTGATCGCGGCCACGCGCAGCCGCATCGTCCCCGTGACGATGGCTTCGGGCACCACGATCCTGGGCATGCTGCCGCTGCTTTTCGACTCGATGTTCGGCGCCATGGCCGCTACGATCATGGGCGGTCTGCTCGTCGCCACGCTGCTGACCGTGTGCGTGCTGCCGGTCGTATACGCCCTGTTTTACAATATTCGCGAATCATGAAACGCATCGTTCTTGCTATCAGCCTGTTGTTGCCGCCGGCGACGTTCGCGCAGACCTCGCTCGACGACTATCGGCGCTCGGTCGCGGAGTACAGCCGCAGCCTGAAGACAGCCGTCGCGCAGACCGACGAGGCCGCCGAAACGATGGGCAAGGCGCGCACGGGGTTCCTGCCGCAGCTGTCGCTCGAGGGCAGCTTCACGGCGACCGTCCACCATTACGAAGGGCTCGAACAGTGGACTTTCGGCGTGCTGCCGCAAATCGTGCAGCTCGTCTACGGCGGAGGTGCCGTCCGTGCGGGCTATCGCCGTGCGGCGCTGGGATACGACATCGCCCTGTGCGATTACGAGTTCACCCTGCACGAGGTGCGCTATGCGGCCGACTACGCCTACTGGAGCCTTTCGGCCTCCGAACTGTATGCCGCCGCCATGCGGGAGTACGTCGGGCTGATCCGTTCGCTGAAGCGGGTGATCGACGACCGTTTCCGCGAGGGCTATATCGCCAAGGGCGACGTGCTGATGATCGATACGCGGCTGATCGAGGCGGAGTACGAGCAGGTCGGCGCCGAGAAGAACTACGAGGTGGCGCTGCACAATTTCAACATCCTGCGCGGAGCGGCGGCGGATGCGCGGGTGGAGCTCGTGCAGAGCATCCGCGACACGCTCGTGCAGCCCCGGCGCGAGGCGTGGGACCGCACGCTCGATCGGCGTTCCGACTACCGTGCCGCCCTGTTGCGTACCGATCAGGCGGCCGAGGGGATCCGTCTCGCCGAGGCGCCCTATCTGCCGCAGGTGAGCGTGGGGATCGGGGGTTCGTGGCAGCCCTATGTCCCCAACCGTACGGGCGAGACGACGGTCGACGGCTCGGCCTTCGTGAAGCTGTCGCTCCCGATTTTCCACTGGGGCGAGCGCCGTCGGGCGGCCGGTGCCGCCCGGGCGGTGCAGGCGCAGGCCGAATGGCGGGCTGCGGCACTGCTCGATGCGATCCGTCAGGAGGAGATGAACGGCTGGACGGCCGTGGTCAAGAGTCTCGCGCAGGTGGAGACTTCGGAGCGGAGTCTGCGGCTGGCTTCGGAGAACCTCGATCTGAGCACCTATTCTTACGGCGAGGGGCTGACGACCATTCTCGATGTCCTGCAGGCGCAGGTGAGCTGGATCCAACTCTATTCCAATGCGATACGAGCACGATACAACTATGCGGTAGCCGTGTCGGATTATCTTCGGATCACGGCCGAATGACATGCGGGCCGGCCGGCTCCGAGGCGTTCCGTCCGATGGCGATGGATCGCAACGGAAGTCGTGCGGGCCCCTGCTGCTCCGTATCCCTTGCCTCGTACCATGGTCGTATCCACGCTCCGGATCGTGCCGCGGTCATGTGCTATGTACAGCGTGCTGTGGTCTTGCGGCCGCGTCCATTGCGGCCACTGCGGTCGCGCACCGGCCTGCGCCGACCGATCTGTTTCGGCTGGCTGGTCCGGTTTGCCGATGCGTTCCGCGCGGCTGCGATTTGCTTGCCTGCGGTTCGCTCAGGGCCTCTGCGTGCCTGATTACCTGCGGTTTTGCGGCGGCTCGCTCGGAGTGTCTACGGTTCTGCGGCGGTTCGTTCTGCGGCGGTTCGTTCTGCGGCGGTTCGTTCTGCGGC